>JAPVWO010000228.1 GCA_027493375.1 Candidatus Multivorans thiocomprendens
GGCACCGAAGTGCTGGCACTAACTTGACCACACGATGAATGACATTTCACCCGCCGCCGTCGGCTACATGACGCCGGAGCGCGAGATGCTCCGCCGGATCGCCCGGGACTTCACGGAGAAGGAGGTCCTCCCGGTCGCCAACGAGCTGGACCCGAAGAAGGAGACGATCCCGCAGTCGTTGATCGACCAGATGGGCGAGCTGGGCTTCTTCGGCATCGTGATCCCGGAGGAGTACGGCGGCGCCGGGCTGGGCGCGTTCGAGTACTGCCTGGTGGCCGAGGAGCTGGCGCGGGGCTGGATGAGCGTGGCGAGCATCATCGCTCGCGGCAACGGCTTCTACCGGTCGATTCCGTTCGATGGCGAGGAGCGGCTGAAGCGGATCCGGCTGATGGCTGAGGGCAAGTATCTGGGCGCGCTGGCCATGTCGGAGCCGGAGGTCGGCTCGGACATCTCGTCGATCACCTGCCGGGCGCGGATGGAGGACGACCACTGGGTGATCACCGGCAACAAGTACTGGTGCACGTTCGCCGACGGCGCGAACTTCATCCAGGTGATCGCGCGGACGGAGGGCGATCCGTCGAAGCGGCACGCGGCGCTGACCGGCATCGGGATCGAGAAGCCGCCCGGCGAGCTGCCCGAGGGCGTCACCGGCTCGCCGATCCCGAAGATCGGCTACCACGGCTGGAAGACCTGGGAGCTCCACTTCGAGAACGTCCGGGTGCCGATCACGAAGCAACAGCGCGAGTCGAAGGGCCAGGCGTTCTACGGCATGACGCGCGGTCTGCAGACGGCGCGGGCCCACACCGCGGCGCGCTCGATCGGCCTTGCCCAGGGCGCGCTCGAGCAGGCGATCGCGTACTCGAAGGAGCGCATCCAGTTCCGGCGGCCGATCGCGGACTTCCAGGCGATCCGCTTCAAGATCGCGAACATGGCGGCCGAGGTCGAGGCGGCCCGGCAGTTGAACTACTCGGTGTGCGCGAAGATCGACACCGGCGTGTCGTGCGCCAAGGAGGCGGCGATGGTGAAGTACTACGCCGCCGAGATGTCGGAGCGCGTGTGCTCCGACGCGCTGCAGGTGCTGGCCGGCGCCGGCTACACGACGGACTATCCGGTCGAGCGCTACTGGCGCGACGCGCGACTGACGAAGATTTTCGAGGGGACGTCGGAGATCATGCTGAAGATCGTCTCGGACGCGCTGCTGGGGAAGCCGTCGAGGAGGAGCTAGGAGTGCGGAGGCGACACCACACTGGGTGCGCCGGCGCCCTCGCCGGCATCTGGGGGCGGTCGGGAGACCCGAGAATGGAGGTACCACGATGAGACTCGCTAACCACCTCTGGAATCACTTCGGCGGCCTGGGTCTTGACGACATTCCCGAGTCCGCCCGCACCGTGGCGGGCCAGTGCGTGCTCGACTGGTTCGGTTGTGCGCTGGTCGGCAGCCGCGAGCCGTTGTCCGGGATCCTGCGCGATGAGCTGAGCGGACCGGCCGGGCCGTGCTCGATCGTCGGCACGGATCTGCACTGCGCGCCCGGCGTCGCCGCGCTCGTCAACGGCGCGGCCGGACACGCGCTGGACTTCGATGACACGCACAGCATGATGGGCGGCCATCCCACGGTGCCGGTGTTCCCGGCTGCCCTGGCGCAGGCCCAGGAGATGGGCGCGAGCGGCGAGCGGCTGCTGGTCGCGTTCGTCGTCGGCGTGGAGGTGGAGTCGCGCGTCGGTGGGCTCATTGGAGGCGCTGCCTACAAGAAGGGCTGGCACTCGACCTCGGCGATCGGCGTTCACGGCGCCGCGGCTGCCGCGTGCCACCTGATGGGCGCGAGCAACGAGCAGTTCGCGCACGCGCTTGGGCTCGCGGCGTCTCAGGCGAGCGGCCTCAAGGCGAACTTCGGGACGATGACGAAGCCGTTCCATGCCGGTCACGCCGCCGAGCGCGGTTTGCTGTCGGCGCGGCTGGCGATGCGGGGCTTCACCTCGAACCCCGAGGCTGTCGACGGCCGGCAGGGCTACGCCGACGCCGCGGCCGCAGGCCACGAAGAGGTCAACTGGCAGCGGCTCGATGAGCAGGACGGTCGCTTCCTGATCGAGGACACGCTGTTCAAGTACCACGCCGCCTGCTACCTGACCCACGCGGCGATCGAGTCGGTGGGGCGGTTGCGTCCGCGGTTGGCGGACGCGGGGGTCTCGGCAGGGGATGTCGAGAAGGCGATCGTCACGGTGCATCCGGGGTTGCTCGATATCTGCGGCATTCTGGAGCCGAAGACCGGGCTGGAGGCGAAGTTCAGTCTGGTCGCCACGACGTCGCTGGCGATGCTGGGCATCGACACGACGGACACCGGGACCTTCGTCGACGAGACGCTGGATGATCCGGAGGTTGCGCGGATGATCGACCGGGTCGAGGTGCGGACCGATCGCGGTATGGGGCATACCCAGGCGCGGGTGGAACTGCAGGCGAACGGGCACAGCCTGGAGGAGTTTCACGACACAGGCATCCCGGCGACGGACCTCGAAGCGCAGGGCGCGAAGCTGGCGGCGAAGATGACGGGCTTGGCGGCGCCGTTGCTGGGGGCGGAGGCGAGTGATCGGCTGCGGGAGCAGTCGCTGAGTCTGGAGGCGGTGGGCGACGTCCGCGAGCTGTGCTGAAGGCCTCGCCGCTTCGCGACATCGCCCGGATGCCGGCCAGAAGGCCGGCGCACCGACACCCGCACCGACACCCGCGTCGCTACGCCTCAATCCCCCCGATGCACATGTACTTGATCTCGAGGTAGTCGTCGAGCCCGTACTTCGACCCTTCGCGGCCGTGGCCGGACTCCTTCATGCCGCCGAACGGGGCCATTTCGTTGGAGATGATGCCTTCGTTGATGCCGACGATGCCGTACTCCAGCGCCTCGCTGACGCGCCAGATGCGGCCGACGTCGCGGGCGTAGAAGTAGCTCGCCAGGCCGAATTCGGTGTCGTTGGCCATGGCGATCGCTTCATCTTCGGTGCTGAACTTCATCAGCGGCGCGATGGGGCCGAAGATCTCTTCGCGGAAGACGCGCATGTCGTCGGTCACGTTGGTGAGGATCGTGGGCTGGACGAAGCAGTCGCCGAGATCGGACTGACCGCCGCCGATCTCGACGGTGGCGCCGCGGTCGACTGCGTCGGTGACGCGGCTGGTCACGTTCGCGACGGCCTCGGTGCTGATCAGCGGGCCGACGGTGACGCCGTCCTCGGTGCCGTCGCCCATCTTGATCCCGGCCACCGCGGCGGCGAGTTTCTCGGCGAACTCGTCGTAGACGCCTTCCTGGACCAGGATGCGGTTGGCGCAGACGCAGGTCTGGCCGGCGTTGCGGAACTTGCAGATCATGGCGCCGGCCACCGCCGCGTCCAGGTCGGCGTCGTCGAACACGATGAAGGGCGCGTTGCCGCCCAGTTCCATCGACATCCGCTTCATCGTGCCCGCGCACTGGGACATGAGCAGCTTGCCGACCGCGGTGGAGCCGGTGAAGGTGAGCTTGCGGACCGTGGGATTGGACGTCAGTTCCTTGCCGATCTCCTCGGTCTGGCCGCAGAGGATGTTGATCACTCCGGCCGGGATGCCCGCCCGCTCCGCCAGCTCGGCCAGTGCGTTGGCTGACAGCGGCGTTTCGTTGGCCGGCTTGCAGACGACCGTACAGCCGGCGGCGAGGGCCGGCGCGATCTTGCGCGCGAGCATGGCGTTGGGGAAGTTCCAGGGCGTGATGCAGGCCACCACGCCGACCGGCTGCTTGATGGTGACGACGCGCTTGTCGTTGGCAGGCTGGGGGATCGTGTCGCCGTACACCCGCTTGGCCTCTTCGGCGAACCACTCGACGTAGCTGGCGCCGTAGGCGATCTCGCCGCGGGCCTCGAAGAGCGGTTTGCCCTGTTCCGCGGTCATCATCCGGGCCAGGTCTTCCTGGCTCTCCATCATCAGGTCGAACCAGCGCCGCAGCAACGCGGCGCGTTCCTTGGCTGTGGTGTGCCGCCACTGCTCGAAGGCCCTTCCGGCCGCGTCGATGGCGCGCTTCGTTTCGGCGCCGCCGCAGCAGGCGACCTCGGCCAGGACCTCGCCCGTGGCCGGGTTCTCGACGGCGAAGGTCTCGCCGGAGTCCGCGTCGCCCCACTGGCCGTCGATGTAGGCCTGGGCGCGGAGCAGACCGGGGTCGGCCAGGTCGATGCGGGCGGCCGGGACTCGGGTGGCTACGGAGGCGGCAGTAGTCATGAACGGCGCTCCCTGTCTATGGTGGGTTTCGCAATGTGGTCGCCACTTCGCGCCGGATGCCGGCCAGAACCCGGCTGGCGCGTCCTCGCGCCAGCCGCGTCACAGTCCGAGCGCCCGTCATCGGGCGGCCGGATGTCAGGCCGGCGCACCGACAGTTGGCTCGGTCGATCGGCCCTAAGATGTATCAGCCCCCCGGCGGGGTCGCAAGGAGATCGATGGTCCGTTTGTCCGACATGCCCGAGGTCGAAGCCGCCCACCTGGTGGCGAAGGAGTGCGCGCCGTTCGCCACGCGACCGTGGGTGGAGGGACCGCCGCTGGCGGAGCGGCGGGTGGCGCTCGTGACTTCGGCCGGCCTTCACCGGGTGGGCGACCGGGCCTTCTCGACGGTCGATCTGAGCTACCGGGTGATTCCCGGCTCGATCTCGCCGAACGACCTGACGATGACGCACTCGTCCGTCCACTTCGATCGGACCGGTTTCCGGGAGGACGTGAACGTCGTGTTCCCGCTCGACCGGCTGCGCGAACTGGAGAGCGAGGGGGAGATCGGGTCGGTGGCCGACTTCCACTACTCGCTGATGGGCGCCGGCTGGCCTCCCGAGGCGACCGAACCGACGGTGCGCGAACTCGCCGCACGGCTCAGGGAGGACGAGGTGGAGGCTGTCTGCCTCTGTCCTGTATGACCGAACTGCACCCGCGCCGTGGGCACGGTGAGTCATTTCCTCGAAGACGAAGGCATCGCGACGACGGGCATCAGCCTGGTGCGGGTCAACACGGAGCGGATGGAACTGCCCCGGTTCCTGTGGGTGCCGTTCGAGTTGGGCCGGCCGTTCGGCGCGCCCCGTGAACCGGACTTCCAGCGCCGCGTGCTGCGCTCGGCGCTGGGGTTGCTGGAGCGGCGGGACGGCCCGGTCGTCCTGGAGGACTTTCCCGACGACGCGCCCGCCGCCACCGACGGCGCGGCCGACGACGGCCCAGGCTGGTCCTGTCCGGTCTCGTTCGCCGGGGCCGCCGGCGACGATGCCGGGCTGGCAGGCGAGGTCCTCGCGGAACTGCGGCGCCTCGCGCCCTGGCAGGAGGTCTACGCGGCGCGGCGCGGTCGATCCGCGCCGCCGGCGAGCGGCCTGAGCCACGAACAGATCGTGCGCGGACTGGGCGAACTGGCCGGCGGCGCGAACGACCCGTCGGTCGCCACGAACCTGCCGCTCCCCGAGTGGGTGCGCCTCGGCTGCGACGACCTGCGCACCTGGTACATGGAGGCGGCCCAGGGCCGCCCCGGCCGGGCGACGTCACTCGAGCTCCGGGACTGGTTCTGGCGCGAGACGGCCCTGGCCCGGCTGATCGGTGCCGCCGCGGTGCGACTCGCCGGTTCGGAGCACCGCGCGCTCGGCATGTTCGGCCGCCGCGCCATGGTCCCACGCGTCTACATGGACGATCTGATGCCCGGGGTCGAGCCGTACATCTGAGGGTAGGCGCCCCACACGGGGTGCGCCGGCTGATGAAGCGTTGCCAGGCGCTGGCGTGCGAGGGCTAGCTCTTCCTCAGTTCGGTACCGACCAGATGGGAGAGGAGTAAGCGCGCTCCTGAAGGGTGAGTGCGAGGCCGGGTCGAGGAGGCGTTCCCGCCCGTATCGCATCCCATGTCGACCAGCGGCAGGTCGGATTCTCCAGGGCTCGCAGGTAGTAGAAGGCGTGCTGGCTACGGTCGAAGTCGGGGTCGGTCCAGAGTGTCATGAGCTCTGTTGAACCGACGTCGGCGCTGACGCTGCAGTCCGCGAGATCGACCTGAGCGCCGTTGTCGGGGCAGCGGTGGGTCTCGTAGTCGACGTCCAGACCGTCGGAGCAGGCGACATCGTAGACACGTTCCTGTGGCTGCCCGTCCTCGATCCAGCCCTTGATCACCTGCACGCGCTGGAGCTTCGCCGACTCGGGATCCTGCACCGCCCAGACCAGGAACCGCGGCACGCCGCTGTGCCGGGCAGGGAGGTCGCCGCCCATCGGTACTCCGTGCTCGTAGGCCTTCGCCACGAGTTCCACGTCCTGAAGCGGGTCGTCATCGAAGCCGTAGCTGGCGAAGAAGCGCACCCGGATGCGCGGTCCGGTGGTCGCGAAGGTCTCCTTGCGACGGAAGGCGTCGTAGATCGATTCGCGGGTGTTCTCCTCGGCCCACACGCCCGCCAGGCCGGAAGCGCCCCAGGTCGAGAACATCTCCTGTGGTGGCCGTGAGGTCGCGTCGGATTCGGAGGCTTCCTCCACGTCCTTCCAACTGGTAGCTCCTTCGGGGGGTACGGATCCCCGCCCCACCGGCATCCCATCGAGGAACCCGACCTTGCCGATGTGGGACGACTCCTCGTACGAGGCTCCCGCATTGTGGCTGTCGCTCGCACCGATCATCCCGAACCGGTAGGGGTTGAAGCCCTCCCTCTCCTCGAACTCGAGACCGGCCAGGTAGGCGTCGCGCACGTAGCCTCCGCGGATTCGGTCGAGGGTCGATTCTTCCGGGGTGAGAAGAATGATCTCGAAGTCGGCCCACTCGTCGTTGGGGGAAAGCAGCGGGTGGGTCTCCGAGGTGCCCTTGACCTGTGTCATCTCGACCAGTGGTTCATTGCGCATCCGGAGTCGGGCGTACGCCTCGTCGAATCGCTCCCCGGACAGCTTCTGGCGCGCGAACCTGTAGCCGTCGCTCTGGTTCGAGTTGTGGGGGATGGCGAGCGCCTCGATGCCCCGTGCTCGCAAACCTTCGAGCCAGTCCCAGAGATCCTCGGGGTTCGGCGAGTCGAGTCGACTGAAGGGCTGGTCGGGCACGTTCGCGCCGCGAAAGATGACGTTGCGGTGTTGATTGGCCCCGGGGGGGTATGACGAGGTGAACTCGTAGGCGACGAAGGTGGTGAGCTTGCCCGGCTCGTAGTTGCGCTCCGCCGACTCGATGATCTCCCGCCATGCCGAACGTGAGGCCCCGGGGTCGGGATGCTCCCTGAGAAACGCGCCGGCGGATCGGAAGGCCGCGCGTCTTTCGTCGACGTCTTTCGGATCGAAGAAGCGACGGCTTTCGGAAGCACCGTGGAGCGGATGGGCAGGATCGGTCATGGCCGAAAACGCCCCCAGGTACATCCCGTGATCGGTGACGGCGTAGAAATCGAGCGGGCGATCGAGCTGGATCCGGTAGCCGGCGGGATGTTTGATCGCCTCCCCGCGCGCATAGCTGTAGGCGTCGTCGGGCGAAGCGCGGGTGCCGAAAACGAACGCGTCGAAGGAATAACGGGTATGGATGTGCAGATCGCCGAAGTAGGCATTGCGCTGCCCGCTTGCGGCGCTGGCCGTGGCGCACGATACGCAGACCGTCAGCGCGGCGATGCGATGGACTCTTCTCGCCATCGTTCTCTCCCGTGTTGGTAGGTGGCCAAGGCTATACTCCGCCCGGTCCGGAATCCGGCACAGGGGAGCCGGGCACGCGGGACGCGGGCCGGTGAAGGAGTCACTCTGAGTCAGCTCCTGCAGGTTCTCATCAATGGTCTGGCCGTCGGCTGCATCTACGGCCTGATCGCTCTCGGCTTCGTCCTCGTCTACAAGGCGACCGAGATGGTGAATTTCGCCCAGGGCGATCTCATGATGCTGGGCGCCTTCATGGCGGTGACCCTGATCGGCGACGTGGGTCTGCCCTGGGTGCTGGGGCTGTTCCTGTCGGTCCTGGCGCTGGCGGTCTTCGGCTATCTGCTCGACGCCTTCGTGCTGCGCCGCGTTCTGGGCGAGCCGCAGTTCGCCATCGTGATGCTGACGATCGGGCTGGGCTTCATCTTCCGCGCCGTGGCGGGACTCGTGTGGGGCTACGACCCGCGGAGCTTTCCCACACCGTACACCGGCGAGTCGCTGCGTGTCGGCGAGGTCGTCGTGAGCTACGAGAACTTCGCGATCCTGCTGGGTACCCTCATCCTTTGCGTCGTGCTGTTCCTCTTCTTCCGCTACACGCGGCTCGGCATCGGCATGCAGGCCACGTCGCAGAACCAGCTCGCGGCCTACTACGTCGGCATCCCGGTCAAGCGGGTCTTCTCCCTGGTGTGGGCGATCTCCGCCGGAGTCGCCGCCGTGGCCGGGATCCTCCTGGCGCCCGTCTCGCTCGTCCAGCCCGGGATGGGATTCATCGGGATCAAGGCCTTCGCGGCCGCGGTGATCGGCGGCTTCGGCTCGATCCCCGGCGCGCTGCTCGGCGGTTGGATCATCGGGATCGCCGAGCAGGTCGCGGGGGTCTACCTGCCCGCCGGTTTCCAGGAGATGGCCGCCTACGGCATTCTCATTCTGGCCTTGATCCTGCGGCCCGAAGGTCTGTTCGCGCAGATTCAGCGAAAGAAGGTCTGACGGCCGGCGAGCATCATGCGGTTCCTCTTCAAGACCCACTACAACCAGGACATCGACCACCTCAAGCACGGTGGCGACCGGTTCTGGTACGGCCTGCTACTCGTGCTGGCCGCCGCGGCGCCGGCGGCGCTCGGCACCTTCTATCTGGGCGAGCTCAACCTGGTGATGATCTACGCCATCGCCGGCGTCGGCCTGATGCTGCTCGTGGGCTACACCGGCCAGGTGAGCCTGGGCCACGCGGCGTTTCTGGCGATCGGCGCCTATACCCACTCGCTGCTTCTGGGCGCCGGTCTCCCGTTCCTTCTCTCGATCGTCGCGGCGGTCCTGGTCTCGGCGCTCGTCGGCGCCGGCGTGGGGTGGATCGCGCTCCGGATGACGGGCATCTATCTCGCCATCGCCACCCTGGCCTTCGCCATGCTCACCGAGCAGACGATCTCGCGCGCCGAGTGGCTCACCGGGGGCTTTCGCGGCCTCGCCGTTCCGCGGGCGAGCCTCTTCGGGATGCCGCTCACGCAGGGCTGGCAGCACTACTACCTGACGCTCACGCTCCTCGTCGTGACCCTCTTCGCGGCGCTCAACATCCTGCGGTCCTCGACGGGAAGAGCCATGGTCGCCATCCGTGACTCGGAGATCTCGGCGGAGAGCGTCGGCATCAACCTGGCCGTCTACAAGACCTTCGCTTTCGCTCTCAGCGCCGGCATCACCGGCCTGGCCGGCGCTCTCTTCGCGCATCGCCTCGGCTACCTCTCGCCCGATGCCTTCACGTTCCTCATCTCGCTGCAGCTCCTCCTGATGGTGGTCGTCGGCGGGGTCGGCTCGATGCGGGGCGTCATCTACGGCGCGCTCTTCATCGGCTTTCTGCCTCAGCTCCTCGCCATCGCCCGCGACACGCTGCCGCCGCGGATCGCACAGGCGCCCGGCCTCGAGCCGGGCATCTTCGGCCTCATCCTCGTGCTGGTGATCCTGTTCGAGCCCCAGGGCATCTTCGGCCGCTGGCTCAAGATCAAGAGCTACTTCCAGTTGTTCCCGCTCTATCGCCGGGCGACGCACCGGCGCCAGAAGACCTACCTGCGCACGGAGCGACTGAGGTGAGCTACCTCGCCGTTACGGACCTGTCGATCAGCTTCGGGGGCATTCGTGCCGTCGACGACGTGAGCTTCGAGGTCGAGGAGGGCGAGGTGTTCGCCATCATCGGACCGAACGGAGCCGGCAAGACGACGCTCTTCAACCTGGTGAGCGGCATCTACTCCCCCGACGCCGGGAGCGTTCGCTTCGCGGGCCGCGACATCACCTCGCTGCCGGCGCATCGCATCGCACCGCTCGGCCTCGCGCGCACCTTCCAGAACATCGAGCTCTTCGAGCACGCCACCGTTCTGCAGAACCTCCTCATCGGCCGTCATGTCCACCGGCGCTCGACCGCGCCGTCCCACCTCCTGTTCCTCCCCGCGGTGAGGCGGGAGGAGCTCGAGCACCGGCGCCGCGTGGAAGACGTCATCGACCTCCTCGAGCTCGCGCACTACCGCGAGCAGAGGATCGCGAACCTGCCGTACGGCGTGCGCAAGGTCGTGGAGGTGGGCCGCGCGCTCTGCCTCGAGCCGAAGCTGCTGCTCCTCGACGAGCCGACCTCGGGGCTCAACCCCGAGGAGAGCGAGGACATGGGGTTCTGGATCGAGGACATCAACCGCGATCTCGGCGTCACGGTCGTCATGGTGGCGCACGACATGGGTCTCGTGAGCCGGGTGGCGGGGCGGGTGCTCGCCCTCAACGAAGGTCGCGTGATCGCGGAGGGCAGCCCCGCGGACGTGCAGAAGAACCCCGCCGTCGTCGACGCCTACCTGGGAGCGGATTGAGTGTTGCTCGAGCTCAAGAACGTCGAGACCTACTACGGTCCCATCATGGCGATCCGCGGCGTCAGCCTCGCCGTGCCCGAAGGCCGGATCGTCGCCGTTCTGGGCGCCAACGGCGCGGGCAAGACGACCATCCTCCGTACGATCTCGGGCGTGATGGATCCCCGGAAGGGCGAGATCGTCTTCGCCGGCGAGGACATCGCGCGCCGCGACCCCGACGCCGTCATGCGCCTCGGCCTGAGCCACGTGCCGGAGGGCCGGGAGGTCTTTCCCTTCCTCTCGGTGAACGAGAACCTGCGAATGGGCGCCTACAGCCGCCGCGACCGCGCCCGCATCGCCGACGATCTCGAGCGCGTCTACGACTACTTCCCGGCGCTCGCCGATCGGGGCTCGCAGCCGGCGAGCCAGCTCTCCGGCGGCGAGCAGCAGATGCTCGCCATCGGACGCGCCCTGATGGCGCATCCGAGGATGCTGCTGCTCGACGAGCCGTCGCTCGGCCTGTCTCCGATCCTGGTCCACCAGATCTTCGAGATCATCAAGCGCATCAACGAGGAGGCGGGCATGACGATCCTCGTCGTCGAGCAGAACGCCCACGTCGCGCTGCGGCACTCGCACTACGGCTACGTGCTCGAGAACGGACGGGTCGTCATGGACGACACGTGCGAGAAGCTCGAGAGTTCGCCGGACATCCAGGAGTTCTATCTCGGCATGAAGGACCAGATGCCGAGGGGGGTCCGCCGGTGGAAGAAGCGCAAGACCTGGAGGTGAGCATGGGCGGCGTCGAATCGAACCCCGATCTGGTGCGCGAGACGCGCGTGGCCGACGACGGCCGCGAGCTCGTGTTCTGGCGCGACACCAGCTTCGCCGGCACCGTGCCGACGATGTTCTGGAGCCGCGTCGAGAAGTACGGCGACCGGATCGCGATGCGGGAGAAGGACTTCGGCATCTGGCAGGACGTCTCCTGGCGCACCTTCGGCGAGAAGGCGCGCCATACGGGGCTGGCGCTGCGGTCGCTCGGCTTCGGCAAGGGCGACGTCGCCTGCATCCTCTCCAACACGATCACCGAGTGGATGTTCGCCGACATGGGGGTGCTCGGCGCCGGCGGCGTGTGCGCGGGGATCTACCCGACGGATGCGGCCGAGCAGGTGGACTACCTGGTCAACGACTCGAGCTGCAAGGTGATGTTCGTCGAAGACGAGGAGCAGCTCGACAAGGTGCTCGAAGTGCGCGAAAAGTGCCCCACGCTGGAGCAGATCGTCATCTTCGACATGGAGGGCCTGCGGGACTTCGAGGATCCGCGGGCCATGAGCTACGACGACCTGCTCGCGCTCGGACGCGAACAGGACGAGCTCCACCCCGAGGCCTGGGCCGAGTGCCTGGAGCTGGCGAAGCCCGAGGACCTCGCGATCCTCGTCTACACCTCCGGCACCACCGGGCCTCCGAAGGGGGCGATGATCAGCCACCACAACCTCGTGTTCCAGTGCGTCAACGCCCCGCACGTCCTCTCGCAGGGCGAGGACGACGAGCGCATGGCCTTCCTGCCGCTGTGCCACATCGCCGAGCGCATCTTCGTCTACGGCTCCCTCTACACCGGCACGAAGCTCAACTTCGTCGAGAATCCGGAAACGGTGCCCGAGAACGCTCAGGAGATCCAGCCGACGCTGTTCTTCTCGGTGCCGCGCGTGTGGGAGAAATTCTACTCGGCCATCAGCATCGCCCTCTCCGACGCCACCTTCCTGCAGCGATGGGCGTACGGAAAGGCGATAGGGATCGGGTTCAAACGGGCGGACAAACGCCTCGCGGGCGAGAAGCCGGGAGCGGTCCTGGAGCTCGCCTACCGCGTCGGCGATGCGCTCGTGCTGCGCAACATTCGCAGGTTCCTGGGCCTCGACCGCTGTCGCTGGATCGGCACCGGGGCCGCGCCGATCTCACCCGATCTGATCCGCTGGTATCTCGCACTCGGCATCGACATGGTGGAAGGCTACGGCCAGACCGAGAACACCGGCATCGCCTCCATGCTGCAGCCGGGCGACATCAGGCCCGGCACCGTCGGCCGCTCTGTTCCCTACGGCGAAATCAGGATCTCCGGGGAGGGCGAGATCCTGATCCGCGGAGAGTTCGTCTTCATGGGTTACCTCAACCAGCCGGAGAAGACGGCCGAGACGATTCGTGACGGGTGGCTCCACACCGGCGACGTCGGCGAGATCGACGACGAGGGCTTCCTCAAGATCACCGACCGCATGAAGGACATCATCATCACGGCCGGTGGCAAGAACATCACCCCGAGCGAGATCGAGAACCAGCTCAAGTTCTCGCCCTACATCGCCGACGCGGTGGTGATCGGCGACAAGCGCAAGTACCTGACATGTCTCGTGATGATCGACCACGACAACGTCGTCAAATACGCTCAGGATCGCCACGTGCCCTTCACCAACTACCAGAGCCTGTGCGCCGCGGAGGAGATCGTCGAGCTGATCCAGGCTCAGGTGGAGGCCGTCAACGCGAAGTTCGCGCGCGTTGAACAGGTGAAGAAGTTCCGCCTGATCGACCAGGAGCTGACCCCCGAGGACGACGAGCTCACGCCGACGATGAAGCTCAAGCGCAAGTTCGTGAACGAGAAGTACCGACCCCTGATCGATTCGATGTACGGAGGACAGCAGGCATGACCGATAGACACCGTTCCCTCACCGTCGCTTGCATGTTGCTTGGCGCCGTCCTGGCAGGATGCGGAAGCTCCGATCGCGAAACCTCGGACGCGGTCGGGGAGATCGTGCTTGGCACCTACACGGACCTGTCCGGTCCGGCCGCGGCCATCGGTGTCGGCAGCATCAACGCGGCGCGAATGATCTTCGATCGGGTGAACGAGGAAGGCGGCATCCACGGCCGCCAGATCCGCTTCGTCGTCGAGGACAATCAATACCAGGTGCCTCGCGCGGTCCAGGCCGCCAACAAGCTGATCCACCGCGACAGGATCTTCGCCATGGTGGGCGCCCTCGGGACGCCGATGAACAACGCCGTCATGACCAGCCAGTTCGAGGCGGGCGTTCCCAACGTCTTCCCGCTCTCGGGCGCGCGTTCGATGGCGGAACCGCTGCATCCGCTGAAGTTCGCCGGCATCTCCACCTACTACGACCAGATGCGCGCCGCCATCAGGTACTTCGTCGAGGAGAGGGGCAAGGAGCGCATCTGCACGATGACCCAGGACACCGACTACGGAACGGAGATGACCGACGCCGCGAACGATCAGCTCGGCGAAATGGGCCGGGAGGTCATCGACTCGACCGCCCACAGGCCTCTCGACACCGACTTCAGCGCGGCGATCCTCAAGCTCCGGCAGGCCGACTGCGATCTGATCGTGCTCGGAACGATCATCGGCGACACGATCCTGGCAATCTCGGCGGCACGGGGAATCGACTGGGACGTCGAGTTCGTCGGCCCGATCGCGGCGTTCGAGTCCGAGGTCGCGGAGGCGGAGGGCGGCGTGACGAATGGCTTCTACGCGATGACGTCCTTCGAGTTTCCCTACGCCGATCATCCTCGCCAGGAGGTCCGCGACTTCGTCGCCGATTACAAGGAACGCTACGGCCCGGAGCCCAACACCGGCTCGCTCCTGGGCTGGTTGGTCGCCGACTTCACGGTCAGGGCCCTAAGCGACGCCGGACCGGACCTCACGGTCGATTCGCTGGTCGCCGCGATCGAGTCGATCGACGACTACCAGGACATCTTCGGCGGCCCGGTCCTGAGCTTCGGGCCGGAGAAGCGTGTCGGCTCGGACGAGTCGTTCCTCGCTGAGGTACAGGACGGACGCTGGGTGCGCGTCACGGAGAACCTGTCCTACTGACGCGGGCCGGAGACCCCTGCTCGCCTACTCGCCGCCGGCGGTGGTCTCAGTCGCTCGACCGCGTCCCTGCCGCCGGGGCGGCTCCCCGTCGCTGTACACGCAGGAGATGAAGCCCATCAGCATCTCGTCGGTCGACTGCGGTCCGAACACGACGTCGCGGTCCGGGTTGAAGCCCCACCGTTCCGCCTCCTCCGGCGAGTTGTCGAACCACATGTCGATCCGCAGGCGGCTGCCCTTCGGCAGCACCTTGGGCTCGGAGTACCAGTAGATCTCCTGCCAGTCGAAGTCCCAGTCGGGAACGTGGAGGATCTGCTCCTCGCTGCCGTCCGGGTAGAAGACCGTGTACTTCGCCTCGCGGCCGCGCATGTGCATGTGGGGGAGCATGCCGAGGATCGTCACCTCCCGGTCGAAGGTGCGCTCGGCGGTGTCGTGCCAGTAGTCGTGGCGGGCCGGAATCTCGAACTCGAAGTTGCTGATCGGGAAGAAGTGGACCGGGTGCGTGACCGGCGTGGTCGCGAACTTGAGCGCGATCGATGACTGGTCCCAGCCGCCGCTGCCGGGGCCCGGTTCCTTGTGGTAGTGCAGGTCGAAGGTGAGCGTGGCGCCGACCTCGAGCAGCGAGCCGTAGCCCTCGGGCCAGACGTGGGGCGGCGAGCCGGAGGTGGCGCCGCCGAGGAAGTGGCCGTCGCCGCGCGTCTCCTCGTCGTTGGGCCCCTTGACGAAGATGTTGAAGTGGTGGACGAGTTCGCTGCCGCGCCGGAACTCGATCTCCTGCACCCACTTGTCCTCGGGCAGGAGGTCCGGCGTCAGCGCCAGGCGGTGCTTGGTGTAGATGTCCTTGATGTCGTCCTCGACGTAGTAGGGCTCGGGCATCTTGAGCACCAGGTCGGGATCGGTGAACACCCAGCCGTCGTCGTCCGGCCACTCGATCGGCGCGGGGCCGTTTTCGGGAAGACCGGGTCGGGCGCCGGCCTCGACCCAGCGCCTGATCGTCGCGATCTCCTCGTCGGTCAGGCCGCGCTCGTTCCTGAAGACGCCGTCGAAGTGCTCGGAGGCGTCCCACGGCGGCATCTCCTTCGAGGCCGTCTGGCGCACGAGCGCGCGCGCCCAGGGGCGGGCGTCCTCGTAGGTCGTGAGCGACATCGGCACGCCGCCCCGGTAGATCTTGCCGCCCGACGGCCGGTGACACTCCTGACAGTTCTCCTGCAGGATGGGCAGGACATCCCCATAGAATGTCGGCCCTTCCGCCCCAGCAGCGCCGTGGGCCGCCGCGGCAAAGAGCAGGCAGAGCGCAAAACCAACCAGGCGTCGACTCGTCATCGCTACCCTCCCGCAAGAGAAGTCCGGATCCGTGCGAGCTTACCGCAGCCGTTGGGCCCGCGGAGCTGCCGCGCTGGCGCTGGTTCTCGGTCTGGCGGCTACGGGCACCGTCGCCGTCGCCCAGGAGGCCGCCGGGCCGGACGCGGACGACTACCAGGCCGCGGCGGCGCTGGTCGAAGGCAACCTGCTGGCTCTGCTCCGCAACGCTGAGGTCACGCCGCACTGGCTCGCCGCCGATCTGGGCACGCCAGGCTTCTGGTACGGCCGCGACGGCGACTCGGGCCCGGAACTCGTGGTCTTCGACCTGGAGACGCGGTCGCGCCGGCCCGCCTTCGACCATGCCCGGATGGCGGCGTCGATCTTCAAAGCCCTGGCCGACGCCGACGGACTGCCGGGCGAGCGTGAGGGGAGTCTCGAAGGGCTCCAGGGGCTCTCGCTCTCGGACGACCTGACAACACTGACCGCGCGCCACTACCTGCATCAGGTGACCTGCTCAGTGGCCGACTTCCGCTGCGAGGCAGCGCCGATCACGCCGCCCGAGCCCGGCCTGCTGCCGTCGCCGGACGGCGCCCGCGCGGCCTTTGCACGCGACGACAACCTGTTCGTGCGTGATCTCACCTTCGGGTCGGAAACCCGCCTCACGCACGACGGCAAGCCTTGGTTCTCCTACGGCAAGTGGCCCGACTCCTCGCTGCTGACGGTGGTGTCCAGGAAGACGGGACTGCGGCAGCCGCCCTACCTGTCGAGTTGGTCGCCGGATAGCCGCTACCTGCTCGCGCCGCGCGTCGACGAGCGGCTGCTCGAGACAGTGCCGTTCGTCGAGTGGGTGCCGACCGACGGCAGCCGCCGGCCGGTCGTGCACCTGCTGCGCGAACCGATCGCGGGCGACGAGGACGAGATGGGTGTGGACTGGTTCCTGTTCGATTCGGAGAAGGGCGGACGGGTCCGGGTCGAGTTCGATGGCGCTTCGCTCCCCGAAGAGATGGACACCCCCGCGCTTGGCGGCGGCGTCATCGGCTGGGACCTGGAGCGGAACCGCCTGTACATGCTGGGGTCCGCCTACGCCGGCAAGAGTGCCGCCCTGGTCGCCGTCGACGTCGAGTCGGGCAAGGCCACGCCGGTGGTGTGGGAGACGAACGAGACGCGGGTCGAGGCGAACACCCACATGTACAATCGGCCCGACGTCCGCCTCGTGCGCGGTCCGAACGACGAACGGCGGGTGCTCTGGTACTCCGACCGCACCGGCTGGGGGCACCTCTACCTCTATGAGCTGGCCGGCGACGACTCGGCCGATCTCGTCGGCACGGTGACCGCGGGCGACTGGACGGTGCTCGACATCATCCACGTCGACGAGGCTGGCCGGCAGGTCTACTTCACGGGCGGCGGCCGCGAGCCCGGCGACCCGTACCTGCGCCACCTCTACCGCGCGTCGTTCGATCCGGCCGAGCTCCGTGGCGGCGAGGTCACACTGCTGACGGCGAACGAGGCCGACCACCACTTCGAGCCGGCGCCGGTGCCGATGATGCAGGTCCTGTTCGGCCTCGCTCCGCCGCCGCCGCGGATCCGGCCCGATCTCGGCGTCTTCCTCGACACCTACTCGACCGTCGACCGGCCGCCGGTCACCGTGCTGCGCTCGACCGAAGACGGCAAGGTGCTCGCCGAGGTCGAGAAGGCGGACGCCTCCGTGCTGTTCGAGGCGGGTTTCGTGGCGCCCGAGCGCCGCGCCTTCGTCGCCGCCGACGGCGAGACGGAGGTGTACTCGGTCTACTTCGCGCCGCGGCGCGAGGTCGAGGGCGGCCGCCACCCGGTGATCGACGCGGTCTACGGCGGCCCGCAGGTGTTCGTGGCGCCGCGGAACTTCGTCCAGGCCGTGGGCGCGCGCAATCCCGCCGCCGAGCCGGCGCTGGCGCGCCTCGGTTTCGCCGTCGTCGTCACGGACGGCCGCGGCACCCCGGGCCGCTCCAGCGCGTTCCGCGACGCGGGCTACCCCGAGTTCACGCAGGTCGGCGTCGACGACCACGTGGCGGTCATCCGCCAGTGGGCGGAGCTCAAGCCCGAGATGGATCCGGAGCGGGTCGGCATCTACGGCTGGTCCTGGGGCGGGACGTTCACCGCCCAGGCCATCCTCAGCCGGGCGGACTTCTACGACGTGGCCGTCTCCGGCGCCGGCGTCTAAGACTACGCCGCTATCTACCCGGGCTTCGAGGCGTTCACCGGCCCTGCCGTGTACTCCGACGGCGGCAGGACCCGGACCCGGCCAGACGAGGCGCCGAAGAGCTGGGAACCGCTCGACATCACCGCGATGGCCGGGAACCTCGAGGGGCGGCTCCTGATCGTCTACGGCGACATGGACGAGAACGTGCCGCCGGCCCAGGCCTTCCGCCTCGTCGACGCGCTGATCAAGGCGAACAAGCCCTACGACCTGCTCTACCTTCCGAACCGCAACCACGGCGGCGGCGCCGAGCCGTACGCCCTGCTCCGCACATGGGACTACTTCGTCGAGCACCTGCTCGGCATCGAGCCGCCGCGCGACGTGACCTTCGAGGTCAAGCCGGCGGCTACCGTTTTCTGACCGGGCGACCTGACGCCCAGGATTCCAGAGAGGTCAATTCACGACAGGAGAGGTCAATCGATGAGTAACGAATCATGTTCATCGCACGGCTCATGACACTGCTGGTGGCGCTCGCCGCCGCGGGCCTGAACGCCCAGGACACCACGACCGAGGACGAGGGGGACTCCGAAACGGCGTCTCCGGTCGGCACGGTCATCGAGGAGGTCGTCGTCACCGCCCAGAAACGCGAACAGGGCATCAACGACGTCGGCATCACGGTGAACGCCTTCTCCTCCGAACACCCCGACAACTACGGCGTCGACAACGCGGAGGAACTCGAGAAGCTGGTGCCCGGCCTGACCGTGACGAACTCGCAGCCTTCGGGCGCGCCCGTCTACACGATCCGCGGCGTCGGCTTCAACGACTTCTCGACCTCGTCGTCGAGCACGGTCGGCATCTACAACGACGGCGGGACGCGCTCTACGACACCTCCGCGGTGCCCGAGTCGGACGCCGACATCACGAACGACTCGGAGATCGACGTCTTCTCGCAGGAGCTGCGGCTCGAGTCGACCACGGACGGCGGCACCTACTGGACCGCCGGCGTCTTCTACTCCGAGGACGAGATCACGGAAAGCTACGAGATGGACTTCACGGCCTTCCAGGGGCTCCACTTCGACAACCGCTACGTCCAGGACAGCGATTCGCGGTGTTCGACGACTCGATCACTACGGACGACGTGATGTACAAGGTCTCGTTGAACTACAGCCCGAACGAGGACGTATTGCTTTACGGGACGATCTCGACGGGCTTCAAGTCGGGCGGCTTCAACGGCGCCGGCGCCCTGACCCACTCCCAGTTGCAGCCCTACGACAAGGAGGAGCTGACGTCCTACGAACTGGGCCTCAAGTCGACGCTGCTGGGCAGCGCGCTGCAGCTCAACGCCGCCGCGTTCATGTACGACTACACGGACAAGCAGGAGCTGTTCAACTTCATCTCGCCGGTCGGCGACGTGGTCGGCATCAACAACGTGCCCGAGTCCGAGGTCTTCGGCATCGAGATCGAGTCGGCCTGGTACCTGGCGACCGGCCTGCGCTGGGACCTGGGGCGTGGCCTATCTCGACAGCGAGATCCTCGAGTTCATCGGCAACTGCCCGGCGGGGCTGTTCTTCCCGCCGCCGCCCGAGTCGCTGCCCGTGGGCTGTCCCGCGCCGAGTTCCTTCGGCAACGTGCTGACCTTCGACGCCTCGGGCAACCGGCTCGACAACGCGCCGGAGTGGCAGATCGCGAGCACGCTGAGCTACACCTGGTCCGTCGGCACCAGCCACTTCATGAACCTGGCCGCCGATGTCAGCTACAAGGACGACAACGAAGGCAGCGGCGCGGCGCCCACCGGGCTCAGCCTGTTCTACATCCCGGACTACACGATCGTGAACATGAGGATCGGCTTCGGCGACGTCCTCGGGCGCTGGGACGTGGAGGTCTGGGGCCGCAACGTGACCGACGAGGACTAGTGGCACTCGACCTCATCCAGCAACAGCACGACGATCCGGCTGAACGGCATGCCGGCGACCTATGGCGTTTCCGTCGGCTACAAGTTCTAGGCTCCTTGGTGTCGTTGCCCTCGCCGTCGCCTGCGCTCCCGCGGGCGACGGCGACGCCGACCTGATCCTCACCAACGGCCGCATCTACACCCTCGAGGCCGCGCAGCCCTGGGTGGAAGCGGTCGCGATCGCCGGTGGCGAGTTCACGTTCCTCGGCTCGACCACCGAGGCGCTGGAACGGCGCGGCCCGAGCACCGAAGTCCGCGACCTCGAAGGCCGGATGGCGATGCCGGGCATCTACGACGCCCACGTCCATCCCGTCCTCGGCGGCGCCGAGGTGCTGCTCCAGTGCCTGTTCCCGCCCATCGCGGGACCGGCGGAAATCGAGGAGACCCTGTCGGCCTGCGTCGCGGCCGATCCCGCCGCGGCCTGGATCGAGGGCGGCCGCTGGACGAGCAACTTTTTCGTCGAGCACGACAGCGACTCGCCGCGCGAGTGGCTGGACCGGTTCTCCGGCGAGGTGGCGATCAGCCTGGCGGACGACACCGGCCACAACCGCTGGGTGAACAGCAAGGCGCTCGAACTCGCGGGCATCGAAGGCGGCACGGTCGTCGAAGGCGGCGAGGTCGTGCTGGACGAGGCGACCGGCGAGCCGAACGGCCTGCTGCTCGAAGCGGCGATGTACCCGGTGTTCCAGGCGATTCCCGACAAGACGGCGGAGCAGTTCCTGCGCGCAGCCCGCGAGTCGATAAGGACGGCGAACCGCTTCGGCATCGTCGGCATCAAGGAGGCGGGCGATGCGGGCACCGGCGTCGCCGCCTACAAGGTCCTGGCGGACGAGGGCGTGCTGACCGTCCACATGGCGGCGTCGATCGCCATACCGTTGGTCGCCGGCACGCTCGATCTCGATGTCGACGCCCTGGAACGCCTGCGCGAGGAGAACCGGGCCGCCAACCTCGACGCCGACCACGTGAAGATCTTCCTGGACGGCGTGCCGTCCGTCGCGCGGACGGCGGCGATGCTCGACGACTACGAGCCGGAGGAGCCGGGCGGACCGGCTCACAACGGCGGACTGCTTGTGCCTCCGGAAGCGCTGAACGTTTGGCTGCAACAGCTCGACGCGGTCGGCGTCACGGTGAACATCCACACCGCCGGCGACCGGGCGGTACGCGTCGCGCTCGACGCGGTCGAGTTCGCGCGCGAGCAGAACGGCGATTCCGGACTGATGCACCAGCTCGCACATTCCGGCTTCGTGGCCGTTGAGGACGTTCCGCGTTACGCCGAACTCGGCGCGGTCGCGGACATGTCGCCGGCCATCTGGTACCCGTCCCTGATCTCGGACTCCATCCGCGCCGCCATCGGCGACCGCTCCGACCGGTCCTGGCCGGTGCGGGAACTGCTCGACGCGGGCGCCCACGTCATCGTCGGTTCGGACTGGCCGGCCGTGATCCCGGACATGAACCCCTGGCCCGGCATGGAGGCGCTGGTCACCCGCGCCGACCCCTGGGGCGGGTACCCGGGAACCCTGGCGCCGGAGCAGGCGGTGAGTCTGGAACAAGCGATCGAGCTCTACACGCTCGCGGGCGCCCGGCTGCTGGGCGTCGAGTCGCGGGCCGGCACGATCGCCGCCGGCAAGTCGGCCGACCTGATCGTGCTCGACCGCGACCTGTTCGACGTGCCGATCGAGGACGTCAGCGACACCAGCGTCGAGTTGACCCTTTACGCAGGAGCGATCGTCCATGAGAACTAACTGGGTGCGCCCGCCTCTTCTCGCCCTGACCCTCGCCGCCATCGCCGCCCAACCGGCCCTGGCCCAGTTCCAGGCCGGCGAGCCGGCGCAGTCGCGCAACGACCCGGCGGACACGATCCTCGACGGCGGCAACGTCTACACGCCGGACGGCTGGGCGGAGTCGATCGCGATCCGCGACGGCGTGATCGTCGCGGTCGGCGACAGCGCCTCCGTCGACGCCTTCCGCATCGGCTCGACGGAGGTGATCGATCTGGCAGGCCGGACCGTGTTCCCCGGCTTCCACGACGTCCACGTGCATCCGCTGATCGCGGGGATGCAGGAGTTCTCGTGCCGCCTGCCTCCGGGCGCGACGCCGGACATCATCAGCGAGTCGGTCGGCGAATGCGCTTCCCGGGCCGAGCCCGGGGAGTGGATCAACGGCGGCAACTGGGTGGCGGCGGTGTTCGAGCCCGGCCAGCAGACCAGGCAATTCCTCGACGCCGTGTCGCCGGACAACCCGGTCTTCCTCTACGACGAGTCCCACCACAGCGTCTGGGTCAACACGATGGCGCTGGAAGTCGCCGGCATCGACCGCGACACGCCGGACCCGGAGGGCGGGATCATCGAGCCAGCCGCCGCCAACGACGCCGCCCACATCGCGATCGCGGCCGTCAACCAAGTCGACTACCTCGTGACTTGGAACTTCCGCCACATCGCCAACGCCACGATGCGAGCTAGAATCGAGGACGCCTGCCGGCGCGCGGGTCGTCGGCCCCCCGTTATCTGCTCGCCCAACCAGATCATGGAGCCATGACATGCGCAACAGCGACGACTCGCGCACTCTCACCGGCGACCCGGTGATCCGCGAACTCTGGGCCGTGAAGGACGCGATGACCGCTGACTGCGGTTACGACGTCCAGGAGCTCTTCCGACGTATTCGGGCTCGCCAGGACACCTCCGGCCGTGAGTACGTCCGGCTCACTCCGCCTCCTCGAGAAGCGGGAGCCGACCGGAACCCGGGCACCAACTAGGGCCTGTTCACACTAGCGCAGTGCATCGACGATGAGCACGAAGACGACGAAGCCGAGGAAGATCACGTCGAGTTTCTCGAATCGAGAGAAG
>JAPVWO010000229.1 GCA_027493375.1 Candidatus Multivorans thiocomprendens
CGTCGGCGCCTGGTTCGACCAGTTCCAGCACTACCCCGCGATGGCCTGGAAGAACCGCGAAGGCGGCGACAAGACCCACTCGAACGGCGTCCACCACGCCAAGGGCGCGCGGACCAGGGCGATCAAGGCCTTCGTCAAGGACGAGCTGACCCCGGACCTCCGCCACGTCTTGGAGGGCCGCACCCTGTTCCACGAAGACCTGCTCGACCGGGCGTCCGCCGTCCACCGCCAGGCGCTCGAATCCCTGGAACGGATGCACCGCCTGCCGATCCAGGATTCCGCCGCCCGCGCCCGCCTCTACCGGGAGGAACTGCTCGGTTCCAGCGACTGGCGCTCCCTCAAGCAGGCGATGGACCTGTGGTGCGCCTGCTGGTTCTGGCCCACCGACGAACTGGACTCCGCGCCCCTGCCCACCACCTTCGCCGACCCGCCGCCCGAGACCCGCGCCGCGGCCGCCCGCATCGCCGCCGAGATGCGCTTCTTCCACTGGGAACTGGAGTTCCCCGACGTGTTCCGAGCGCCCGGCGCCGGCTTCGACGCGATGCTCGGCAACCCGCCGTGGGACATCGCCAAGCCGAAGTCCCAGGAGTTCTTCTCCAACATCGACCCGCTCTACCGCTCCTACGGCAAGCAGGAGGCCGTGCGCCGGCAGAAGCACTACTTCGCCGAAGACGAGACGAGCGAGCGGACCTGGCTCGACTACAACGCCCGCTTCCGCGCCCAGTCCAACTTCGTGACCTGCGCCGCCTCCCCCTTCGGCGACCCGGAAGAGAACGAGAAGAGCCAGCGCCGCTTCGCCGTGGCCCGCGGCAAGGCCAACCTCGGCCTGCACGACCGCTGGCGCGAGGCGCGCCGCCGTTCGCGGGGCTACGCCGACGCCGAGCACTCCTTCCGGCGCCAGGGCTCGGCGGACCTGAACCTCTACAAGCTGTTCCTGGAGCAGGTCCATGCGCTCCTCAAGGACGGCGGCCGGCTCGGCTTCGTCGTTCCGTCGGGCCTCTACTCCGACCAGGGCACCGGCGCCCTGCGCGACCTGTTCCTGGAGCGCTGCGGTTGGGAGTGGCTGTTCGGCTTCGAGAACCGGCTCGGCGTGTTCCCGATCCACCGGAGCTACAAGTTCAACCCCGTCATCGTCCGCAAGGGCGGCACGACCGCCGCCATCCGCACCGTCTTCATGCGCCGCGACCTGACCGACTGGGAGCGCGCGGAACGCATCGCCGTCCCCTACAGCCGGGAGCAGGTCCGCCAGTTCAGCCCGAAGAGCCGCGCGATCCTGGAGATCGAGTCGCAACGCGACCTGGAGATCCTCGAGAAGATCTACAGGAACTCCGTCCTCCTCGGCGACGAAGGCCCCGACGGCTGGGGCATCCGCTACGCCCGAGAATTCGACATGACGAACGACTCGAAGCTCTTCCCGCCCCGTCCGCAGTGGGAAGCGAAGGGCTACCGCCCCGACGAATACAGCCGCTGGCTCCTCGGCAACTGGCGGCCCATCGAGGAACTGTGGGCCGAACTCGGCATCGACCCGGACCGGCCCCAGCCCGCGGCGGTCGAGCTGGAAGACTGGCTCTTCGACGCCGACGCCGGCCCGGAGCGCCGACGGACCGAACGCCAGTTCGTCCACGGCCATCTGCTCGCGCCCGGCGACGTCCAGAAGACCGACTGGCACGCCCGCTGCGCCCAACCGCCCTACGACCGCCTGCCCGCGCCGCGAGTCGCCATTCCCGAGGGGATCATCCTGTCGAGGGAGGCCGACGCCTGGATCGATGAGAAGGAGATCCAGGACGTGGCCTTGCCGCTGTACCAGGGGGTCATGGTTCAGGCCTTCATGCCAAGCGCGAGAGGCTGGCTGAGCGGCACCGGGCTTCGGGCCAAGTGGGACTACAACAAGCCGAGCAGGCTGGTGTGGAACCCCCAGTATCTGATGGCCAGGACGACCGCGCTGAACCAACTCAAGACGAGCGGCGCGAAGATCGGCTATCGCGAAGTGTCGCGGAGCACCGATGCCCGGTCGTTCATCGGCGCCGTTCTGCCCCTCTTTCCGTGCGGCCACAAGGTGCCGGTTCTCAGAGTCGCCGACGCCGGAGCGCCAGCCAGGACCACCGCGACTGCCGCTGCACTCATGAACAGCTTCGTCTTCGATTGGCTGGCGCGGAGGCGACTCGGCGGTGCCGCGCTCACATGGCATCTCCTCCAGGAAAGCGCCCTCCCCACGAAAGCCCCGTCTGCCTCCGGCCCCCTCAACGCCCTCGGGATGATCGCGAACCGGATGAACCTGTTCTCCGGCGTGTTCGCCCCTTTCCGCTTGGAGTAGGGCCTTCTGGACGCACGAGACGCACAATCTCCAGCCGAGAGGCTTCGCCTACGCGCCCTCACCGACGCCATCGCAGCCACCGTGTTCGGCTGCGACGCCGCAGACCTGCGTCACCTGCTACACGACTCCGACCTGCCGGCAGCGAGCATCAGGACCCTGTCGTCCCACGAGGACCGCCTCGATGCCACCGGCTTCTGGCGAGTCGCCCGAGACAAGCCTCCCGAACTTCGCCACACCGTCCTGGCTCAGGTCGCCTTCGCCGACCTTCAGCGCCACATCGAAGCCGCAGCCGGCGACATCGAAGCCGGCACCCAGACCTTCATGAGCCAGAACCACGGCGAAGGCTGGCTCCTCCCCGAGACCCTCCGCCTCCCCGACTACGGCCTCGGCCACGACGACCGCGCCAGACAGCACCAGCCCGTCGCCAGCGAACTCGGCCCCCGCTTCTACGACTGGCAACTCGCCCAGCCCGCCGAAGAAGCCCGGGAGGAGACCCACCTCCACGCCCGCAACCTCCTCGGGGAGCACGCCTACGGCCGCCTGCTCGCCGAGCTTGAACAGCGCCGACACGCCCGCCAGCCCGAAGCCGCGCACCAACACCTCTCCGAAGTCGCCGAGAAACGCCACCGTCGGGACGACTGGCTCGGCGACCCTGCCCAAGAGCGGGATCCGCGAGTACCGGACGTCACCCCCCAATCCGATCTGTTCGACTGACCTTGGAACTCGACCCGTTCGTGGCCACCAGATCTTCCGAGGAGGACGTATCTGCAATGCCTAGATCGAGGCCACTGTAGCCGCTAGAGGTTCCGCCGCCAGGTGGTCGATCTGGCCCGGTCGCGAAGCCGCTTGAACCAACTGCTCGGGACTCGAGGCTTCCTCGCGCTCGATCCGTCATTGGGTCGCCCAGGGGGGCCGGAGCGATGGCCGCTACGATGAGAGGACGACCATCGCCGCACGTGCGGCGCACGGAGTTCGGGGCTATACTGCGGCGCAGTTTGAACGGCGCTGCGGCGGGCGCTGGTAGCGGATGGGCCCTGCAGACGCGGGTCGGCCGTTGCTCGTGGACGACGTGATGACGCGGGGAAGCACGGCGGCGAGGCGTTGCGGTCGAAGCGGCAGCGTCAGCACGACCCGGTCGTTGTGGCGAATGGCGGAACAGACGATCGTGAAGGAAGCGGTGGGATGGACGAGCGGGTTTGTCGTTCTATGAGCGCAGCTGACGCGAAGTCAGGTCGCCCTGCCGGTGGCCTTGCAGTCCTTTCGTCGCGGATGGCGTTCTTTGCCGTTGCCAGCATCGTGCCCTGTCGACCTCTCATCGGCACCTTTGTAACGCGGATGGCCGATGCTCGGCCACTTGGTTGGGCCGCAGTCTCGCGGGCCGCCCATGTCGAGCGTGCCTGATTCGTGGACGGAGTGCCGGGTGGACCGCGTCGGGGCGGTCCGTACCGGCCTGCAACGCTCGCCGGCTCGGCAAACGGGGCGCTACGCAACCAAGTACCTGCGTGCGGCGAACGTCACGTCGACGGGCCTGGATCTGGCTGACGTTCGCGAGATGGACATCACGCTGGAAGAGCGCGAGGTATTCGCCTTGATGCCAGGAGACATACTCATCGCGGAGGCGTCAGGAAGCGCCAGCCAAGTGGGGCGCGCCGTGATCTGGAATGGCGAAATGGAAGGTTGCTGCTTTCAAAACCACCTGATCCGCTTCCGGCCACACGCAGCCGCGCCCGAGTACGCGCTGATCGTCTTCCGCCACTTCGCTGCGTCGGGCGTGTTCGCGCGGACCGCACGCGGGGTGGGGATCCAGCACCTTGGCACATCAAGGTTTGCGGCACTTCCGTTTCCGCTTGCGCCACTGGCGGAACAGAGACGTATCGCGGAGGTAACGGCGGCAAGACTGGGTCAGATCCGAGAGGCGAAGGCTTGTCTCGATTCCGCGATGGCCAATCTGGAAGAACAGGTGAAGGAGACAGTGGCTGCGGCAACGACGGGGACGCTCGTCGCGGACGTGGGAGAGCGCCCCGCCGATCGAATGGCCCTGGCCGGCACGCATGTTCCGGCCTCGGTGAAGGAGGAGACGGGAGCCCAAGCCGGCGCGCGGCCCCGATTCGATCCTGTCCCGCAGCACTGGACATGGAGCACCGTCGCCGAAGTTGGCGCCGTGCGCTTGGGCCGGCAGCGGTCTCCGGCACATCATCACGGGCCGAACATGCTGCCCTACCTTAGGGTAGCGAACGTGTTCGAAGATCGGATCGACACTACGGACGTCTTGAGGATGAACTTCGAGTCCAACGAGGCCACGAAGTTCGAACTTCGCTCGGGTGACATCCTCCTCAACGAAGGGCAGAGTCCCGAACTCGTGGGTCGGGCGGCAATCTACAGAGGCGAGATACCGGGAGCGTGCTTTCAGAACACGCTGATTCGGTTCCGGGCGGGGGACGATGTCGTGCCAGAGTTCGCCCTTCTGGTCTTCCGCCGCTACTTGCATGCGGGCATCTTCAAGTCCGTCGCCCGGTGGTCGACGAACATCGCACACTTGGGGCTGCGGCGCTTTCAAGCACTGCCCTTCCCGGTCCCACCTCTTGAGGAGCAGCAACGCATCGCGGCGGACGCTAGACGACGCCTCGACGCCACATCGAGGCAGGTGGCGGCAGTGACGGGCTCGCTGGAAAAGGTCCCCGAGATAGAACGGGAGTTGTTCGCTGCTGCCGTTGCGGGCGAGTTGGTAGACCAAGATCCAAACGACGAGCCTGCGGAGGCCATGCTGGCTAGGCTCGGAACGCCACCAAGAACAGCAAGAGCGAAGCCTCGCAAACGGGAGCCGACGAACATGATCAGAAGACGGGGTCCGAAGCAAGGTACGGCCGGCGCTACGACCGACCTGGCGGCCGTTCTCGCGGAGTCGGGAGGTTCCCTCCGCCTGCATGAGCTGTTCGCGCGGGCCGGGTTCGACCGGGACCTCACGGAGCACGTCGAACGGTTCTACCTGGCCCTCAGGGATCAACTGGGAAACTCGCTGCGCTTGGCGGGAAGCGATGTCGTGAACCCGAGCGTGGAGATCATCGATGCGGATTGAGGAAATCAGGATCGACGCGTTCAAGAACTTGCGGAACATTCACGTTCGCTTTGACTGCGAGTCGCCGTACACCGTCCTCGTGGGAGAGAACGGCTCGGGCAAGTCCAACCTGCTGGAAGCGCTGGCGATGATCTTCCGAAATCTCGACCTGGACCAAGAGGCACCCTTCACGTATGAGTTGAAGTACCGGTGCCGGGAACACGACGTGTGGGTAGTGGCTACGGAGAACCGCTACCCCACGTTTCGTGCGCGATCCCCTGGCAACGGCGCCTACAAGCCGTTGGCACGCCGAAAGTTCATGTCTGCCGACGAGACCGGTCGACCTGCGTATCGGCCTAGGTTCGTTTTCGGGTATTACTCGGGGCCGAGCGACCGCCTCGCGTCGATCTTCGAGAAGCACCAGGAGCGGTACTACAGCGCGATCATCAAGGCCCGCTCCGCCTCATCTGCCGAGATGGGCGACCCGAGTGCGCTGCGACGGATGTTCTATGCGCAGACCCTGCACGGCCAGTTCGCGCTGGTCGCCTTCTTCATGGAGCCCGAAGGCAGCGAGGGCGACCGCGAGTTCCTCCGCGAGCATCTGCAGATCGACGGACTGGACAGCGTGCTGTTCGCCCTGAAGAAACCCCCATGGAGCCGTAGCGGCGGGGACCGGCGTTTCTGGGGCGCCGTGGGGGAAGTACAAGAGTTCCTCGACAGACTCTTCGCCGAGGCGATGCCGCCACTGAAGATGAAGAGGCGCACGTCGGTCGATTTGGCCAGCAACCGCGCGGTCGACAACCTCTACCTCTTCCTGCCCAGTATGGAAGGACTTTCTCGCGTCTATGGGCGTTATCCCAACCAATACGCCTTCTTCACGGCACTGGAGAGCATGCATCTCTCCAAGCTCCTAGCGGAAGTGCGCACGCGAGTGCGGATGGCACCAAGTGCCGGTGGCGGGGAAATGACCTACCGGGACCTCAGCGAGGGCGAACAGCAGTTGCTTCTCGTTCTTGGTTTGCTGAAGTTCACAGCGACGGAGGAGGCGCTGTTTCTGCTCGATGAGCCGGATACCCATCTCAACCCAGCCTGGAGTACGCGATATCTGTCTTTCCTGCATCGGTTCATCCGCCAGCGCGAGTCCTGCCACATCCTCATGTCGTCGCACGATCCGCTCGTCTTTGCCGGCCTGAAGAAGGAGCAGGTCCGCGTGTTCCGTCGGGGAGAACAAGGCCGGGCGCAGGTGGAAGTACCCGAGCAGGATCCGCGCGGCATGGGCGTAGCCGCGATCTTGACCAGCGACTTGTTTCGGCTGCGGACGACATTGGATCGCGAAACACAAGAACGGTTGGATCGGCGGCGCGTGCTGGCGCACAAGGACGTCAGAAACGACGAAGAAGAGCTAGAGTTGAACGGGCTGCATCGGGAACTCGACCAGCTAGGTTTCGCTCGCACGACCCGGGATCCGTTGTACGCGCTCTTTCTGGAAGCCTGGGCTAAGGAGGAAGACCCCGACTGGCGGAGGGACGTTCAGCTCACGCCGGACCAACAGCAGGCCCGGATGAGGCTGGCCAGCCAGATCGCGGCGCGGCTGCGTCGCGAGCTGGCGTCAAGCTAGATGCGGCTGATTGATCTGGAGGCAATCCGGCCCGAAATCCGGAAGGAGATTCAGGCGCTCGAAGAGGCCAAGGACGAGGTCCTCCATGAGCCCGACCCGGAGCAGAGAAAGGCTCTCTTCGAGAACTACGACGACCGGTGGCGTGCGGTCCGTGCGGCGTTCGAAGCAGTGTCCCACGGCAAGTGCTGGTACACGGAGTGCCGTAGCGCGGGTGCCGACAACGACATCGACCACTATCGGCCCAAGGGGCGCGTAGCCGAAGACAGAGCACATCCGGGCTACTATTGGCTAGCATTCGAGTGGACGAACCTGCGACTGAGCTGTCAGCGCGCGAACAGGCCTCGTCGCAACCCCGAGAGCGGTGGGACGGGCGGCAAAGCCGACCACTTTCCGCTCGTGTACCCCGAGGACCGGGCTTTCCGCCCGGCTGACGACCTCTCGCGGGAAGTCCCTGCGATCTTCGACCCGACGAATCCGCTCGACGTGGCGCTGTTGACGTACGGTCGCTCCGGGGAGCTCGAGCTTGTCCCCGAACGCAAGGGTGAGCCTGTCGCGGAGGCTAAGCTCAAAGCAAGCCGTCTGTATCTCCACTTGAATTGGCCGCGGTTTCGTGACGAGAGAGTGGAGATCTACAACCAGATAGAGCGAAGCGTACGCCGCGGCGAGCAACTCGCGCCGCGAGACTACGGTGACGCCCACACGGTCCAGCAAACGTTCCTTGACATCTGCAACGATCTTGTCAAGCTGACGCTTCCCCAGCAAGAGTACTCCAAGGCCGCCCGGGGCTATGTGGAGATGTTCCGTGATCGCTGGTGGATCCGCGACATCGTGCTGAACGTCGCATGACGAGGCGCGGAATGGACACATCAGCCACCCTGGTAAGGAAGCTGTGGCAGTACTGCAACGTCCTTCGTGACGACGGATTGTCGTACCCAGACTACGTTGAACAACTGACGTACCTGCTCTTCTTGAAGATGTCGGACGAGAGGGGCGAGGGGGCGGTGCCTCCAGAATGCGGCTGGCCGTCCCTGATTGGGCTCGACGCGAAGTCGATGCACGCACAGTACACGCAGCTCTTGACGACGCTTGGTCGACGGTCGGGGATGTTGGGGCTGATCTTCCGACACGCGAGGAACAAGATTCGCGATCCCGCGAAGCTGCGACTTCTCGTGACGGAGTTGATCGGGCAGACGGAATGGCACGACTTGGCCGCGGACGTTAAGGGCGACGCCTACGAAGGCCTGCTTGAGAAGAACGCGCAGGATACGAAGAGTGGGGCAGGACAGTACTTCACGCCCAGACCTCTGATAGAGGCGATCGTCGAGTGCGTACGACCGCGGCTAGGCGAGACAATCTGCGATCCTGCTTGCGGGACGGCTGGTTTTCTGCTCGCCGCTCACGACTATCTGAGGAGAACCAACAAGGCCATGACGTCGGCGCAGGAGACTGCGCTCGCAACTCGGTCGCTACGCGGTGTCGAACTCGTAGAGGAAGTGGCCCGGCTAGCTGCGATGAACCTCCTCTTACATGGCGTTGGAGGCGATGCTGAGGCGGACTTTCCGGTACGCTGCGAAGACAGCTTGGCGAAGGTGCCTCGGACGAGATTCGACATCGTGCTGACGAACCCGCCGTTCGGTACGAAGGGTAGCGTAACCTATGTTCCGCACTCGCGTGGCGAGGCGGCGAGGAATCTCCTAGCCATCGACCGGCCGGATTTTTGGGTGGAGACGGCGAACAAGCAACTCAACTTTCTCCAGCATGTGTTCTCGTTGGTCAAGCCCGGCGGGCGGGCGGCGATCGTCGTGCCAGACAACGTGCTGTTCGAGTCGGGAGCGGCTGCAGCCGTTCGGCGGCAGTTGCTTGAGAGGTGCCGTTTGCGCGCCGTCCTACGGTTGCCACCGGGTGTGTTCTACGCCCAAGGCGTCAAGGCCAACGTGATGTTCCTCGATGAAATGCATGAACGAGGGGGCAGAGCCGAGAAGTTTGCGGTGTACGACTTGCGGACGGACATGCGCGTGTCGCTGAAGACCAAGCCTCTGCGGCGTCGGGACCTAGGCGACTACGTGCGACTCTACGGGGCGGACTTCACGGCGGAGGAACAGGCGAACTTGCGGTTCCGGCTGTTCAAGGTCGCGGACGTGCTGGCGTCGCCGGACTGTCAGCTCGACCTCGCTTGGCGCGACGACGACGGCGAAGACCAAGGGCCAGGGCTTGCTCGTCTCGAACGTATCTCGGACCGCGTGGCTGATGACCTTACGAGGGCACTGGCGATCATCAGTGACTTGCGGGGCGCGAGCCGCTGATGTATCGCTGACGCAGGATCAAACCGCACCAGACTCGGACCACCAGCCCCATCAAACCGGTCGAGGTAGACGCATTTACACCGAGGTCGCACGCCACTACGAAACTACGATCAGCACGTCGGTCGGAACCGCTGGCGGAAACCCGGGAGCGCGCTCGGTAGCCGAGCCTTCCTTGCCACTGCGACGTTGATCATCGGGCTGAGCGGTTCGGCAACCGGCCAGCGCCAGATGCACGACGCCAAGGCCGCCCTGGCGACGCTTGAGATACTCAGCGTGGAAAGCGAACTGCGCGCTGGTACGCCCGATTGCGATGACTACGAACGCGAGGAGTACGCGAGCAATCAGGAGGGTGATCTTGAGGCCGAGATCATCGCTGAACTCGGCGGCGTCTACTCCCCATACACGGACGAGTGGTTCGACCAACCGACCTCTACGGACATTGAACACATCGTGGCCGCGAGCGAGGCGCACCGAAGCGGGATGTGCCGCCCGGACCGCGCTGCCGCGAGGAAGTTCTTCGGCAGGGATCATCTCAACCTGACACTGGCGGGTGCCGTGCTGAATCAGGACGAGAAGATCGACTGCGACGCAGCCGATTGGCTACCGGACAAGAACCGGTGCTGGTTCGCTGGGAGAGTGGTCAAGGTCAAAGCGCTCTACGGACTCGCAGTGAACCGTTCCGAGTACAAAGCGCTCCGGGCTGCCCTCGAGGTCTGCCAGCCAGCCGGCATGGCAACGCGAGGCAGCACGTCGGCGTCGCCGGTGAGGAAACCGGTCAAGAGATTCGGGACTTGCGAGGACCTCTACCGGTACTATCCTTGCGGACTGCGGAAGTACCATAAGGGGAGAAACCCTCCCCTCTACCGAATGAACGTGCATCTGCGGATATCGGGCGATGCGGTCTGCGGGCGACCTTCTCTTCGCGAAGACTAGCCGCCGCGCTCTCTCCAAGGCACGCCGTGGCGTGGTTCGACGCGGACACCTGATCGTCGTCGAGCCTTGCAGCCCGTAAGGCCGTCGTCCCGTCGCCGTCGACATCGCCAAGTTCCCTCTATGCCCAGAACGCCGGAACCACCGTTCACTCGGTGACTACCGACCTGATGTAGGCGAGCACCAGATCGATCGTGACCGCCCTGCCTACTTCCTTGGCCCATCGCGCCACCCTGCTACGTCTAGCCGGCGTCCGCATCGTCTCAAGAAAGTCATGGCCTTCGTTGAGAATTCTCGGAAAGACAAGCGACAACTCCACCGGCCCGATTGCGTCCCGTTGCCTGAAGTCCACCAACCCGCGTCCCGCATCAAGAACAGATGCTCCTTGACCACGGCCTCGGGCACACCCTCAACCTTGGGATGCCACATCTGGACGCCGGCCTCTTCCTCCTCCAGTCGCAACAGCAACTTGACGATCACATCCATGTTTCTCGGCTCTTCAGGGTTTCGTGTGGAATGTGAGTGAATCGGGGTATAGGTCGAGTCCGCCGAGATGGAAGTAGATGGCGTTGCGGAACCGGTCGCGGTTC
>JAPVWO010000023.1 GCA_027493375.1 Candidatus Multivorans thiocomprendens
TGGAACGGCGTCTGGCAGTCGATGAAGATCGCCGCCCTGGCCAACGCCCACGAGGTCAACGTGGCGCCGCACAACTACTACGGTCACCTCGCGACGATGATGAACGCTCACATGAGCGCGGCGGTGCCGAACCTGCGGATCATGGAAACGGACATCGACCGGCTGCCCTGGGACGGCGAGGTGTTCACCCACGAGCCCGAGTTCGAGGACGGCTGCCTGATCGTGCCGGACACTCCCGGCTGGGGCACGGAGCCGGACGAGGAGGGGCTTGCGGCCCATCCGCCTGGGTTAGGTAGGGGGCGGGAGTAGTATCGCGCCTGGGTCCGGAGAAGGGCCGACTTTGACGACACGGAGGCGCGAGACATGAAATCAGCTTCAGAGGCGTCCTTGCCCGCGTCGTTCGCTCTGCAGTTCGAGGCACGACTGGCCGTGCAGCGTGCGGAGTATGGCGCTCGGGTCGAGATGACGGGCCAGGCGGTATCGGTGTACGAGAGCGACGATGATCTCTATGCCGTACACGGCGTGAAGCCGGGCGGCGTGGTTGGCTTCGGCACCTCCATCAAGGAGGCATGCCGTGATCACACGCGGAGGCTGGGACTCGTGCTCGACGATTTTCTGCAGGAGTCCGCGTCGTACGACGAGTTCGAGCGCCGGGCCGTGGCTCTCTTCGCCCACGAGAGTAGCTGGTCGCGCGAACAGTTCGACAGAGCGCTGGAGGAGGCGGTCGTGTCGCAGTTCTCAGCCGGCGAGGCTTCAGTTGCCGAGTCCGACTACTCCGTGCCTCCCTCGTGGCGCCCGGTGGGTGCCGGCCAGCCTCCGCCGATTCCGGTGACGAGCCTCATTCACCGGAACGCTTGATGGCGCAGGTCTCGTACCGCGATGTCCTGAAGATGCTGGATGTCTGCGCCGGAGGCCATGAGCGAAGAGAGACGAAGCACCACCTTCGCGTCAGCTGCCGGGGTCGCGTCTACCCTTCACTTCCACCGGGTCGGCACAGTCGGAGGAAGTCGAAGGGGGGAGAGATCGCGCTGCACCATGTGCGGGCGATGTGCCGGGAGCTTGGGATCATGGATTGTGCTGCGGCGGAGCTTCCGCAACTGCGGCAAGGGAGTGCGAAGGGTACGCCATCGAAAGGCGGGGGCGAGACTCGGAAGTCAGACGCCGGGCTCGTTGAGATCACCGTGACGTTCAAGAGGTTCGATGCCGAGAGCGAGGAGCAGCATCGCGCTCTGGTCGACAGCTTCAACCGAGGCGAGACCCTGAGGCTCAGGCTCGACGGTAGGGAGTTTCGGGCCGAGCGGATCACGAAGATTCCCACCGAGGACGATTTGACCATGGTTGTCAGGGGCAGGTGGGTCGACTCGTGATGTTTGCAACCTGGCGAAACAGGACGAAGTGGCGCCGGAACGTGCTATGCGGACCATCGATTCCGTGCGGCTCGGGAGGAAGTCGAGGGACGGTCGGGCGGAAGCGCGCGGCGGAAGATCGGCGCGGTGGACTACCAGGCTCGCGGAGTGCTCTACCTGCCCGAAGAGGCCCGGTTCCGGACGCTGGTCGACCTTCCCGAGGGGGAGAACATCGGTGCCGCCGTGAACGCGGCGATGCGGGCGATCGAAGGCGCCAATTCGGACCTGAAGGACGTTCTCCCTGAGACGTACAACCGCCTCGGCAGCACCCTCCTGAGCGAGCTGCTGAAGGCGATGAACTCCGTGCCGATGGATGTCGAAGGTGACGTCTTCGGGAAGATCTACGAGTACTTCCTCGGCAAGTTCGCGATGAGCGAGGGGCAGAAGGGAGGCGAGTTCTTCACCCCGACCTCCATCGTGCGGTTGATCGCAGGCATCATCGAGCCGTTCGGCGGCCGTATCTTCGATCCGGCCTGCGGCTCGGGCGGAATGCTGGTCCAGAGCGCCCGGTTCGTTGCCGGGCATCGGCGAGGAGTGGGCGCCGAGCTTTCCGTGTTCGGCCAGGAGCGGGTCGCCGAGACGGTCCGGCTCGCGAAGATGAACCTCGCCGTCCACGGTCTGGAAGGGGACATTCGGCAGGGGAACTCGTACTACGAGGACCTCCACAGTTCGCCCGGCCGCTTCGACTTCGTCATGGCGAATCCGCCGTTCAACGTGAAGAAGGTCGACAAGAAACGGCTGAAGGACGACCCGCGTTTCGGCCTCGGCTTGCCGCGGGCCGACAATGCGAACTACCTGTGGATCCAAGCGTTCGCGAGACCGCGCCCACAGGGACTGGACGGAGGAGCAGATCGAGTTCCTCTCCAACATCGCTCGGCTCTACCGCGGCGAGGCACCGGAGAACCTGCACGACAGCGCGGAGATGCTGGCCGAGCGGTTCGGCGATGAGGCCGCGTACCGGGACGTTCCCGGACTGTGCAAGTCGGCGACGCTGGACGAGATCGAGGATCAGGGTTGGAGCCTCAACCCGGGCCGCTACGTTGGCGTCGCCGAGCGGGAGGCCGAGGACGTGGACTTCAAGGCCCGGCTTCGCGATCTTCACGACGAACTGGAGCGGTTGAACAGGGAGGGCTGGGAGCTGGAAGAGAGGATCGCGGAGAACGCAGCGTTGCTGATGGCGCCGGAGTGACGTGCGCGAGGTTACGTTGGCAGACGTGGCTGAGATTCGTATGGGCCATTCACCGCCCGGACACACGTACAACGAGACGGGATCTGGCCTGCCCTTCTTCCAAGGCAGCAAGGACTTTGGCGAGAGGTTTCCGACGCCTCGTGTGTTTTGCACGGCTCCTGATGGTCGCGTGGCGGAACCAGGCGATGTGCTGCTCAGCGTTCGAGCTCCGATAGGGCGCACCAATGTCGCAAACGTCGCTGCATGTTCGGACGCGGTGTCGCATCGATTCGGTGCCGAGATCCCCGAGATCAACGCTTCGTCGAGTTAGTGCTGCGGAACGGGAGCGAAGTATGGCTCGCGCTTGAGGCTTCTGGCTCTGTCTTCGGGAACGCGAAGCGTTCAGACCTTGAGGGTTGGTGATCGACTGGCCGAGCGAGGCGGGACGATCGAAGATCGCCGCCATTCTCGCGGCCTACGACGACCTGATCGAGAACAGCGAGTGCAGGATCGAGAGTCTGGAGGAGATGGCGCGGAACCTCTACCGTGAGTGGTTCGTCGAGTTCCGGTTCCCTGGCCACGAACGCGCCCGCTTCGTCGACTCGCCCCTCGGGCGGATTCCCAAAGGGTGGAAGGTGCGTTCGCTGGGTGATGCGGTCCACGTCACGATGGGCCAGTCGCCGAGGTCGGAGTTCTACAACGAAACCGGTGAGGGTCTTCCGTTTCATCAAGGCGTGTCCAACTTCGCCAACCGATTCCCGACGACAACCACCTACACGACGCGAGGGGCACGGCGAGCAGCGGCGGGAGACCTTCTTTTCTCCGTTCGTGCGCCAGTCGGGCGAATCAACGTCGCACCGGGCCGCGTGATTCTGGGTCGTGGGCTGTGTGGCATTCGGCACCGGCTGGGCCGCCAGCGCTTTCTCTTCTACCAGCTCAAGGAGACCTTCAAGACCGAGGACTCGATGGGTGGCGGCACCATCTTCAAGGCCGTCACCAAATCGGAGATGCTCGGCGTTCGGGTTCTCGTTCCGGACGACGAGCTTGAGCGGGCGTTCGAGGAACGAGTAGGGTCAAGCGAGGCTCTGATCGAAAGGCTGACCGAACGCAACGCCACTCTTCGCGAGGCCCGAGACATCCTCCTCCCCCGGCTGATCTCCGGCGACCCCGACGTGTCCGACCTCCCCGTTCGCGCGCGGCCCCTCTACCTGGGCGATCCCCAACGGCTCACCGAGTACCGGTTCTTCCGCGACATCGCGACTCTGCCCTTCGTCGAGAAGATCGCGCTCTTCGGCTCCCGCGCCCGCGGCGACCACGAGGAGCGTTCGGACATCGACCTCTGCGTGTTCTGCGGCGACGCCGGCGAAGACGAGTGGCTCGAAGTGCTCGCCTGCCTGGAACGGGACCGCGTCGACACCCTCCTGAAGGTGGATTGCACGCGGTTCGAGGCGAGCAACGCCGCGATGCGGGAGAATGTCCTGAAGGAGGGCATCTTGCTCTTCGAACGGAAGGAAGGGCCTTGAGCGAGACGAAGCTGGCCTGCCGGCTGAACAACGTCGAGAAGAGTCGCGCGCGGCTGGAGGCGGTGGCCCGGAAGCCTCTGGACGAGGAGTACGTGAACCTGGACGCCACGGTTCACCGGTTCAACGTTGCGTTCGAGACGCTGCTCAAGGCGCTGGACAAGTAGCTGGCGTCGATTCACCGGATGTCGCCAAACGAACGAGGACATTCGAACTTCGAGCGGCTCCAGGCCGCGTTCCGGGTGGGCCTGATCGACGACGACCGGATCTGGGCCCGCATTCGGAAGGCGCGGAACGCGACGGTTCACGAGTACGACCAGGAGCAGGCGCTGGCGCTCTACCGAGCGGTGAAGACCTACGTCCCGCACCTCCGGTCGTTGCTGCTCCGGATGCGAGCCGGACGGGCCGGATGCCGGCGGGCCGCGCCGCCGCGCCTTTCCCGTACCGGGCCGCCGCCCCGGCTCCTGCGTGACTCGGGACCGCAACACCGAGGACGCGCTGGTCAAGCGTCCGGCGGTCGAGTTGCTGGGGGAGTTGGGCTGGGAGACGGTCGACGCGTACGGCGAGTTCGGACGGCCCGGCGCCGACGGCAGGAGCGCGCTGGGGCGCGAGACGGAGGCCGAGGTCGTGTTGACCTCGCGGCTGCGGCCGGCGCTCTTTCACCTCAATCCGGAAGCGAGCGAAGAGGCGGTCGACGCGGCGGTCGCGGAGCTCGTCCGCGACCGGTCGGCGATGAGCCCGGCGGCCGCCAACCGCGAGGTCTACCGTGTATTGAAAGACGGAGTGCGCGTCGCGGTTCCGGCGGCGGATGACGGCAGCGAGGAGGTCGAGCGCATCCGGGTCATCGACTGGAACGAACCGGCGAACAAGGAACTGGACGGGCAGATCTGCAGGCAGTTCGCGTCGTCCGGCGTTGTCCGCAAGAAGGAAGCGCAAGCGGCGAACAGCCGGGAACTGCGGCGCTTGCCGCGCGAGGACCATCGCTACGTCTTCACCTTGATCCACAAGTTCCGAACGGATGCCCCGGGCGAGGCGCACCCCGTGCTCTCGGAGCGGGATGACATCGTGGTCATCACGGACGAGGCGCACCGCAGCCAGTACGCCGCGCTGGCCCTCAACATGCGGCAGGCGCTGCCGAACGCCGCGTTCCTCGCCTTCACCGGCACTCCGCTCATCCAGGGAGAGGAGGAGCGGACGCGGGACGTCTTCGGCGACTACGTCAGTGTCTACGACTTCCGGCAGTCGGTGGAGGACCGCGCCACCGTGCCGCTGTTCTACGAGAACCGCGTTCCCGAACTGCAGCTCTCGAACCGGGACCTGAACGAGGACATGGAGCGGTTGCTCGAAGAGTCCGCGCTCGACGAGGCGCAGGAGGAGAAGCTCGATCGCGAGTTCGCCCGCGAGTACCACCTGATCACGAGGGAGGACCGGCTGGACGCGGTGGCGGGGGATCTTGTACGTCACTTCTCCGAGCGCGGCTTCCGCGGCAAGGGGATGGTGATCTCGATCGACAAGGCGACCGCGGTGCGTATGTACGACCAAGTGGGTGCTTGCTGGAAGCGTCGGATCGAGGAGCTGAGAGCGGAGCGCTCCGCGGTTTCGGGGGAGGACTCCGAGGCCGTAGCCGAGATCGAGGACCGGATCGCCTGGATGGAGGAGACGGACATGGCGGTCGTCGTCTCGCCTGCCCAGAACGAGATTGCCGACATGAAGGCGAAGGGGCTCGACTTTCGGCGACACCGTCGCAGGATGGTCGAGGAGGACCTGGAAACGAAGTTCAAGGACGCGGACGACCCGTTCCGTCTCGTGTTCGTATGCCATGTGGATGACCGGCTTTGACGTGCCGAGTTGTTCGACGCTCTATCTCGACAAGCCGATGCGGAACCACACCCTCATGCAGACGATCGCCAGGGCGAACCGGGTGTTTCCCGAAAAGGAGGCCGGCCTGATCGTCGACTATGTCGGCGTGTTCCGGCATCTGGAGCGAGCGCTGGCGATCTACGGCGGTGGGCGCGGCGGCGGCGCCTCTCCGGCGGAAGACAAGGCCGCGTTGATCGCCGGCATCCGGGAGTCCCTGAAGGAAGCGGAGGCGTTCTGCCGCGAGCAGGGCGTCGAGCTTGACGCTATCGAACGGAAGCAGGGATTCCGGCGGCTCGAGGCGCTGGCCGACGCGGTCGATGCCCTCGTCGCAACGGCGGAGACCAAGAGCCGGTTTCTTGCCATGGCTGGCGCGGTCGACCGGCTGTTCAGGGCGGTCTTGCCAGATGTCCGAGCCCAGGAGTTCCGGCCTCGCGTCAAGCTGCTGTCCATGCTCGCCGGCCGGATCCGCTCGCTCGATCCGCCGGCGGACATCTCGCTTACGATGAAGCAGGTCGAGGCGCTGCTCGACGAGTCGATCGAGTCCGGCGGTTGTTCGAGTTCGCGGAGGAACTCAACGAGGAGGATCGGCGCGCTCTTTGCGAGGAACTCGACCAGGAGGAGCTCGCCGTCTTCGACATCCGGACGTTCGGGTGACGATCGAGGAGCACCTGGACGCCGGGCTCCCTGGTTCCTACACGCCGGATCTCTTTCAGCAGAAGGCGAGTGCCGTGTTCCAGCACGTCTACGCGAGCTACCAGGGCGCCGGGAAGAGCGTCCATGAGGCGGCGTAGAGTCGGCTTCGGCGTTGGGGTGGTGACGTGAATGCGGTCGACCGGATAGCCGTGCGGACGACGCACAGGAGAAGACGGTGAAGGGCACGAGCCTGCGGGAATCGGAGATCAGGCCTTCGGTTGAGGAACCATTCAAGGAGGATCTGCTCGGCCGCAAGGAGATGGTCGAGAGCATCGCAGGCGCTATCGACAGTTTCCGCGAGTCGCATGTCGTGGCCATCGATGGCTGCTATGGCACGGGCAAGACGACGGTTCTCCGGTTCCTCGAGGTGCTCTTGAGGCAGCACGACTTCGGTGTCGCGGTGCTTGACGCCTGGGAGCAGGATCACCAGCACCCGCTGGAGTCCCTGCTGAAAGCGGCTGGCCCTGCGTTCGGGGACGAGGGGTGGAAGAGCGGCCTGAAGGAGGCGGCCGAGGCTGTCCTGCCCGAGTTGGTCGCCGAGTTTGCGCCGCCGGGCGGTCGCAATCTGGGTCAGCGGGCCCTTCGCCGGGTGTTGTCGGACTCGCAGCCTCCGGTTGAGAAGTTCCGGCTTCGGCTCCAGGCGGCCGTGAAGGAGCACGGCCGGGTCGTTCTGCTTGTCGACGAACTCGACCGGTGCCGTCCGGACCATGCGGTCGGCATTCGAAGGCCGGCTTTCTGGAGGGGCCGCGCCACGCGGCAACTCTCGCTTCCTTTCACGCATACCTGATCCATGCGCAACGTGAGACCGAGTGGAATCTCCGTTCGCAACCGGAGGACGACGTGACGTCAGCGCTTCTCGATGGAATGCAGAAGAGGGCCGATGAAGGTGATGAACATGCAGTCCAGGTGCTGCAATGCGACGCCCGCTTGAACGAACAGACGGGTGGGCACGGCTTGGGGACCCTGGCGGTGCTGAAGCGCATTGAGTGGCTGTCGCCCTTCTGACTGGCGTCGTGCGGCGGCTTGGCGTCAATCAACGTTCTCGTCAGCGCCTTGTCCGGGCGGTCGGGACTGACCCGGGATGATCGACAGCGCCTCGCGCGCGGTGGCGATGGGTGTGCCCTCGACCTTCTTGAGCGCGAGCATGTCGGTCTTGTCTCCGGACACGACGATGTCGGCCGCACCGGCGACCGCCATCGCGAGAATGGAATCGTCCTTGGGGTCGGGAGACCGCCTCGTTACCGGGACGTCCTGTAGAACCGTCGCGTTCAGATGGAGAGCGGGGAGTATCCGGTCGGCTTCGTCGGGGTCGACGTAGCGGCGCAGGCGTGGGCGACCGAGGACCGCTCGAAGCTCGGCTATCTGCGCCTGCGAGGTGACGAGTTCAACGTCGCCCCGAAGCCACGCCCTGTACAACTGATCGGGCGGCGTGTTCCTCGTGATGAGCGCGCTGACCAGGATGTTCGTGTCAAGGACGACCCGCACGCTCTGAGGCGACTTCGTCGTCGATCAGATCCATGATCGCCTGCTGGTCCGCCGTTCTCAGGCGTTCCTTGACGCGACCGATGGCGAGGACCGAAGCCAGAAGCGTGAGCACGGCCGAACCGACGTTCTCGGTCGGCTGCGGACTGTTCGGGTTGAGCTCCGCGATGCGGCTGGTCTCCAGCTTGGCGAGATCCCCCGCCTGGTCCTCGCTCATGCGCAGTTCAACCGTGACGTTGGAGTCGACCTGTCGGCCGAGGTGAACGACCCAGTGCGTCGCGGACAACTGCGAAACCGTGGCCATGCGAGCGATCCTAGCAATCCACGACGGCAGCTACGCTCGTTCGCGTCCGGGTCGAGCGCCCGGGCGCCGGCGCTAACATCCGCGCCGTGGCGTCCCCCCTCCGCTACAGCGACGCGCTGATCGCCGGCATCCTACGCCGCGTGCGGACGATCACGATGGTCGGCGCCTCGCCGAACTGGAAGCGGCCCTCGAACTTCGCGATGAAGTACCTGCAGCAGAAGGGCTACCGCGTGATTCCGGTGAATCCGCGGGCGGCGTCGGCGGGCGCGTCGATTCTGGGCGAGAAGGCTCGCTCCTCCCTCGCGGACGTGCCCGCGCCGGTCGAGATGGTCGACGTCTTCCGCGGCTCGGAGGCCGCGCTGGAGATCACGAGGGAGGCTATCCGGCTGCGGGCGGAGAAGGGGTTCGAGGTGGTCTGGATGCAGCTCGGCGTACGCAGCGACGAGGCCGCCGCCGAGGCGGAAGCCGCCGGACTCACCGTGATCGTGAACCGCTGCCCGAAGATCGAGTACGGCCGCATTTGGGGCGAACTGGGCTGGGGCGGCTTCGACCGCGGCGTGATCAGCAGCCGCTGGCCACGGCCGGCGAAGCGTGACGAAGGCGCGGGGTGACGAGCGACGGCGGTCGGCGTAGACTCCGCCGCCATGACTGATGAAACACCAGCCCCGGAGGGCGGCGCCGCTTCCGACTGGGGCTTCGAAACCCGGATGATTCATGCCGGCGCCGGCCCTGATCCCGTTTCAGGATCGCGCCAGACCCCGATCCACCAGACGTCCGCCTATGCGTTCCACGACGCGGACCACGCGGCGTCCCTGTTCAATCTCCAGACCTTCGGCTTCATCTACTCCCGGCTCGGCAATCCGACGGTGGCCGCGCTGGAGCAGCGCATCGCCAGCCTGGAAGGCGGCCGCGGTGCGACCTGCGCCGCCTCCGGGCACGCCGCCCAGGTCCTGGCCTTCTTTCCGCTGATCGAGGCCGGCGAGAGGTTCGCGGCATCGACCCGGCTCTACGGCGGTTCGGTCACGCAGTTCAGCCGGACGTTCCCGAAGTTCGACTGGCGTTGCGACTTCGTCGACACGGAGGACCTCTCGGCTGTCGAGGCGGTCCTGGCCCGGGGCGCCAAGGCACTGTTCGTCGAAAGCCTGGCGAACCCGGGCGGCGTCGTCACCGACCTGGAGACCCTGGCCGGCCTGACCCGGGCCGCGGGCGCCCTGCTGATCGTCGACAACACGCTCGCAACGCCATGGCTCTGCCAACCCTTCGAGTGGGGCGCCGATCTGATCGTCCACTCGGCGACGAAGTTCCTCTCCGGCAACGGCACGGTGATCGGCGGCGCCGTGGTGGACGGCGGCCGCTTCGACTGGTCGGCTTCGGGGCGCTTCCCGGGCCTCTCGGAGCCGGAGCCCGCCTATCACGGCCTGAAGTTCAGCGAGACGTTCGGCGACCTGGCGTTCACGGTTCATTCGCACGCGGTCGGCCTGCGCGACCTGGGGGCCTCGATGGCGCCGATGAACGCCTTTCTCACGCTGCTTGGGACGGAGACCCTCGCCCTGCGCATGGAACGCCACTGCCGGAACTCCCTGGCGGTCGCCGAGTGGCTGACGGAGCACCCGAAAGTCGAGTGGGTGTCCCATGCCGGCTTGCCGGACAGTCCGTACCGCGAACTGGCGGAGAAGTACCTGCCGAACGGGGCCGGCGCCGTGTTCACCTTCGGGGTGCGCGGCGGCTACGAGGCGGGCGTCCGGGTCGTCGAGAAGTGCGAGTTGTTCTCCCACTTGGCGAACATCGGCGATGCCCGATCGTCGATCATCCATCCGGCGTCGACGACGCATCGGCAACTGACGGATGAACAGCGCGCGGCCGCCGGCGCCGGTCCGGAGGTCGTGCGGCTCTCGATCGGTCTGGAGACGGTGGACGACCTCGTCCGGGATCTGGACATCGCGCTGGCCGCGGCATAGCTCCACCTGGCAGGCAGTTCTTCCGGTTCCAGCCTCCGTTTCCGACCATAGGATCGTTGCCCGTGCTCCCTTGCCAGCGCTACCGGTTCCAGTTGCCGCCCCACCTTCACTACCTGAACTGCGCCTACATGGCGCCGCTCGCTCGGGAGGTCGAAGAGGCGGGTTTGCGCGGAATGGCGCGCCGGAGGGACCCCTCGAAGATCGTCAACGACGACTTCTTCGTCGAGGTGGACGCGCTAAGGGAGCGGTTCGCCCAGCTCGTCGGCAGTTCCGACCCGCGGCGGGTGGCGATCATCCCGGCGGTGTCGTACGGCATCGCGACGGCCGCCCGCAACGTGCCGGTCGAGAGCGGCCAGAACATCGTCATCCTGGGCGACCAGTTCCCGAGCAACGTCTACGTCTGGATGCGGAAGGCGAAGGAGACTGGCGCGGAGCTCCGGGTGGTCGAACGATCCGCCGAGGGCAGACCGAGTCCGGGCGCGGCGTGGAACCGTCGACTGCTCCGGGCGATCGACCGGAACACGGCGGCGGTGGCGACGCCGGTCGTTCACTGGGTGGACGGCACCCGCTTCGACGTCGCGGCGGTCGGGCGGCGCGCCCGCGCGGTGGGCGCCGCCTTCGTGATCGACGGCACCCAGTCGATCGGAGCAATGCCGTTCAACGTGGAGAAGGTGGCGGCTGACGCGCTCGTCGTCGGCGCGTACAAGACCCTGTTCGGTCCGTACCAGAGCGGTCTGGCCTGGTTCGGCGAGCGCTTCGACGGGGGAGTGCCGCTGGAGGAGCCGTGGGCGGCGCGCGAAGGGAGCGAGCGCTTCGTCGCGGGTCGGATCGAGTACGTCGAGTCCTACCGGCCGGGAGCATTGCGCTACGACGTCGGCGAGCGGAGCAACCAGATTCAGGTGCCGATGCTGAACGCCGCGCTCGACATGGTGCTCGAGTGGGGGCCGGAGCGCGTGCAGGAGTACTGCGAGGATCTGGTCGAGCCGTTCGAAGAGGTCTTCCGCGAGGCGGGATTCGAACTGGAGGACCGGGCCTGGCGCGGGGCCCACCTGTTCGGCCTTCGCAGCGTTCGGGGTCTCGACGCGGAAAAGGCGGCGGCGACGCTGCGGCGCGCCGGCGTCTTCGTCTCCGTGCGTGGCGACGCGATCCGCGTGGCGCCGCAGGTGTACAACGATCGCGCCGACCTGGACGCGCTGGCGGCGACGCTCCGTTCCCTCTGACATCGCCGCGGCGGAGCGGGCGCCATCGTGCGTGTCGTCCATTGCAACCATGAGACATTTGTGATCGTATTTGTCACAAATGAGCGGGCAGACCAGCCAGGACGGCGCGAACCGGGCGGAGTGGGGCGGCGCCGTCCTGGAGTTCCCGGGCCCCGCCGCCGACGGCGATCTCTGCGTCCTCGGTTGGGCCATGGAGCTGGAACCCGCGACGCCGGAGCAGGTCCTGCGTTGGGCTCACGGCCGCTGGGGAAGCGAGTTGACCCTGGCGACCTCGTTCCAGGCCGAAGGCATGGTGCTTCTCCACATGTGCCGCCAGCTCGGCCTGCCGGTGCGGATCGTGACGCTCGACACGGGCCGGCTGCCGGAGGAGACCTTCCGGCACATCGAGCACGTCCGGCTGCACTACGGCGTGGACGTGGAGATCGTGGCGCCGCGTGCATCGGATGTGGCGCGCCTCGTCAAGCGGGAAGGCCCCAATCTCTTCTACGCTTCGGTGGACGGACGGCAGCGCTGCTGCAACGTGCGCAAGGTGGAGCCGATGCGACGGGCGCTGGCCCGCACGCCGGCCTGGTTGAGCGGCCTGCGCCGCGATCAGACGCCGACTCGCGACGTTCTGAACAAGGTGGAGGTCGACCGGGTCACCCGGACCAGGGGGCGGCTGGTGAAGGTCTGTCCGTTGCTCGACTGGACCGAAGACCAGGTCTGGGGCTACATCCACGAGGAGGGTGTGCCGTATCACCCGCTCTACGACCGGGGCTACCGGACGATCGGCTGCGCGCCGTGCACCCGTCCATCGCGCCCAGGTGAGGGTGCCCGCGGGGGTCGCTGGTGGTGGGAATCCCAGACCGGCAAGGAATGCGGCCTCCACGTCCTGCAGCCGCGTTGAGCGGCGACCCGCTCAAGCCTGCCTACTACCCGGTCTACCTCTCGCTCACCGAGCGGCGGGTCGTCGTAAAGGGCGGTGGTCCGGTTGCCGAACGGAGAGTTGCCGATCTGCTGCGTTGCGGAGCCCGAGTGCGGGTGGTCGCTCCCGAGCTGACTCCGGAGCTGGCGGAACGGGCTTTGGGGGGAGAGATCGAGCACGTGGCCCGGCCGTACCGGCCAGGAGATCTCGAAGGTGCGGCACTGGCCCTGGCCGAGCCCGGCGAGCCGGCGTCGGACAGGGCGTTCTTCGCGGAGGCGGAGCGGCGCGCCATCTTCGCCAACGTCGAGGACGACCTCGAGCACTGCAGCTTCATCATGCCGGCTCTCGTGCGACGCGGCGATCTGGTCGTCGCGATCTCGACCTCCGGACGCGCCCCGGCGCTGGCGGTGCGCCTTCGGGAGCGGCTGGAGCGGGAGCTGGGTCCCGAGTACGGGGCGCTGCTTGAGCTTGCCGGACGGCTGCGCGCGCCGCTCGCGAGCACGGTGCCGGAGTTCGAGGAGCGGCGCCGGCGCTGGTACGAACTGGTCGACTCGGAGGTCCTGCACCTGCTCCGCGAGGGCAGGGCCGCCGAAGCCCGGGAACGGGCGGAGCAGATCATGGGCGTCGCCGTCGAGGAGCCGGTGGGATGAGCGGATCGGGACGGGTCTCGCTGATCGGAGCCGGGCCCGGGGACCCCGAGCTGATCACCGTCCTGGGCCTGAAGCGTCTGCGGGCCGCCGATGTCGTGCTGCACGACCGGCTTGCGGCCCCGGAGCTTCTCTCCGAGGCGAAGGCGGGCGCGGACATCGTCGACGTCGGCAAGCGTCCCGGCGACGACGTCCAGGCCCGGCAGCGCCGGATCGAGAAGCTGATGATTGAACGGGCGCTCGACGGCAACCGCGTGGTCCGGCTCAAGGGAGGCGATCCGACGGTCTTCGGCCGCGGCGGCGAGGAGATCGAAGCGTGCGCCGCCGCTGGCGTGCCGTGCGAGGTCGTCCCCGGCGTGAGCAGCATCGTGGCCGCACCGGCCGTTTCCGGTATCCCCTTGACGCATCGCGGGGTCTCTCTTGGCTTTGCCGTCGTGTCGGCGCGGAACGCCGAAGGCGGCGAACCGGACTGGGCGGGTCTGTCGGGAGCGGACACTGTGGTCGTCCTGATGCCGGCGCGCCGCCTGCAGCGCATCGGCCGCGGCCTGATCGCCGCCGGACGGCGGCCTGCAACGCCGGTGGCAGTGGTCGAGCGGGCGACTTCGTCCGAGCAGAGGACCGTACGCTGCACCCTTCAGAAGCTGGCGGCTGGAGACCTCTCAGGTCGGATCGACCCGCCCTGCGTCGTCATCGTCGGCGACGTGGCGGCTCGCCGGTTTCCAGTCCCGCGAACAGGCGGATGATCTCGCCAGCCGTCATTTCGCCCACCTGGCGCTCGAGGCCCGCTTCACGCACGGAGGCGATGGCCCGTTCGAACCGATGCTTCTCGCTCTCCGGAAGATCGATGATTTCGACGCCGGCCTCTTCCGCCAGGCGCACTCCCTCGGCGCCCGCGCGCTCGTACGCAACGGCCCCCGCCATGGACAGTGAGACGTCCGCGGCTTCGTCGACCCAGCCCCGCGCTTCGGGAGAGAGACCGTCGTAGACCTCCTGATTCATCAGCAGGACGAAGGGCAGACCGGACGCGGGAAGCCAGGTGGTCAGGTAGCCGGCCGGCTCGTGAAGCTGGAAGGTGACGATCCCCGAGGGGGAGACGGCGACGCCGTCGATGACCCCTGTCGCCAGGCTCTGGTGGACGACCGTACCGGGCTGCATGACGGCGCTGGCGCCAAGCGCTTCCATGAACGGGATGGCGCTCCGCGTCGAAACCCGGATCTTGAGCCCGCGCATGTCTTCGAGCGTCCGGACCGGTGTGTTGCGGGTGAGCAGCACCGGGGCGGCGTTGGACCAGAGCGCGAGAACCCGCGCCCGATACTCCGGCTCCAGAACCTGTCGGGCGCGCAGCATCGCCTCGGTGCAGTCTCTCGTCGTCTTGCAGATGCCTGGGTAGGCGATCAGGTCGGTCCTGGGAAAGAGGTCCGCAGTGTAGGCGGGTATGGCGAGAGCGATGTCGGCCACGCCGCCGAGCAGAATCGAGTACTGCGCCGGCGCCGACGAGTTGAGGGCGCCCGCCGGGAACTGCCTGACGGTCAGCTTGCCGCCTGAGAGCTGCGCGAGCTTTTGCGAGAACGGCGCGAACACAGCCTCGTCCAGGGGGTGATTGGCTGGCAGAAAGTGCGCCAGCGACAGTTCCCGGGTGTCCGAGGCGGGCCTGCAGCCGCAGGCGAGCACCAATCCGATGAAGAGGATCCGGACCAGCTTCGACACGTCAGGATCCACGCCGGCCGCCGGCGGAAACGCGGAGAGTCAGGATGTCCGTGTCGTGAAACTGCTGGTGTCGAACCGAGGACGCGAGGTGTTTGAGCAGCCGAAGGGAGACCTCCTGCTCGACCCGGGCCGCTCTGGCCTGTTCGCCCAGGGAGGTCAGGCGGTCCTGGAGATTGAGGTCGTCGGCGCTTGCGGCGCCTACCTTGAACTCCAGCACGGCCTCTCCGTCCTCTTCGCGGGCCAGGAGAAGCAACTCGGGTCTCTCGTCGTCGGGGGCGTCCCCCGCTCCCTCGTTCTCCATGCGCGACTGCAGAAGCGTGAGCAGCGTCTCCTCGGTCGCGGCTTCGAGCCTCTCCACCACGGCCTCCAGGCCGTGGTGGGCGGCGAACGCCTGAATGAACTTCCTGATCCTCGGCAGTTCGGCCATGTCGAGCTTGCCCTTGAGCTGGCTCTTCCGCCGTACGGTCAGCGCCGCGAGCAGGAGCGCCAGCAGGCCCCCCGTGGTCAACCCGCTGCTCAACAGACCGCCCGCGAACTCGGCGAAGTAAGCCGGGAAGATCATGTCGAACTCGAACCCGACACCGGTCCAGAACGAGACGGCCGCGATCAGGCCGTTGCGGGGGTTCGACCCCATGCTGCTCGCGACTTCACGCACGCCGACCGTGAACAGCGTCGCCATGACCACGGCAACGGAAGCCGCCACGACCGCGGCGGGGATCGCGAGAATGAGGGCGAGCGCTTTCGGCAGGAAGGCCAGGGCGACGAAGGTCAGCCCGCACACGACCGCGACCCTGCGCGCCGCGACGCCGGTGATCTCGACCGCGGAAACGGCGCCCGCGTTCAGCGTGTTGGGCATCGTTCCCGCCAGCCCCGCCAGCAGGCTCCCGGCGCCTTCCGCGGCCACGGCCCGCTGCACGGCCCGGAAGTCGACCGCGCGGGCCCGGCGCCACGCCACGCGCTGTGCGGCGACCACGACGGCGACCGACTTGGTCGAGCCGACCAGCGTCACGAACAGGAACGCGGGCAGTAGGGCCCAGAACGCGGCGCCGAACTCGAGGTCCAGTCCGGGCGGCCGGCCGCGCGGAATGCCGATCCAGGCGGCGTCGGCCACGCGTCCGCCATCGTAGATTCCGAGGAAAGCGCCAGTCAGGGCGCCGGTGACGATGCCGACCGCGGGAGCCCAGAGGCGCGCGGTCCCCTTCCCCTTGAGAGCGATCCCCAGGAAGGTGCAGATCATGACGCCGGCGCTCAGCGGCCCGGCGTACGCGGGGGCTCCCGGCGGCAGCTCGTTCAGCATGCGGAAGAGAATCGGCATCACGCTGACGGGAAGGAGCATGACGACCGTCCCCGTGACGACGGGAGTGAGTACCCGGTGCAGCAGGGCGAGCCGCGCCGAAAGGAGGACCTGGGCGAGGGCCGAGACGACGACCAGGGTTGCCAGCAAGCCCGATCCGCCCAGGATCAGGGCTTCCGCGCACACCGCGACGAAGATCGCCGAGCTGACATGCGGCAGGACGTAACCCGCCCCGAAA
>JAPVWO010000230.1 GCA_027493375.1 Candidatus Multivorans thiocomprendens
GCCGAGTTCCAGCAACAGGTCGAGACCCAGCGAGAAGCCGACCGCCGAGCAATCGCCGCTGAGCGACCGGAACACCCTCTCGTAGCGGCCGCCGACGCCCAGCGCCAGGGCGGTTCCCGGCGCGTAGGCGGCGAACATCAGCCCGTCGTAGTAGCCGCGCGGGCCATCGCCGACACCGATACGCGGGTCGAGGGCGGCGGCGGCGAACTCGGCGAGGTCGACCTCGACCTCGATGGCTGCGTCGCGATACGCGGAGGACAGCCGGTCGCGCAGACCGAGCAGCCCGGACACCGCCTCTCCCGCGCCGCCCAGGACCGAGAGGTCCGCCGGGTAGCCGCGTTCGACGACATCGGCCAGGCCGGCCCGGCGCGCGGCGGTCCGGTCGCGGCTGGCAATGCGCAGCGCGAGGTCGGAGGCTTCGCGTTCGCCGGCCGCGGCCAGCAGGGCCTCGTCGAGCGCTCCGGCCACGCCGAGCACGACGCGCAGGGCGTGCTCCTCGCCGTCGCCGGGCGCGGGAGCCTCGCCGCGCGCCTCGAGCAGCAGGTCGAAGAACAGCGTCAACATCCGTTCGTCCGCTTCGGCCTCGTCGCCGCCGAGAAGCTCCGCGCCCAACTGGGAGTACTCCCGCATCCGGCCGGGACGCAAGGGCTGGTGACGCACGACGTCGCCACGGTAGTAGAGGCGCAGCGGCAACTCCAGCTCGTCGAGGTGAGGCGCGAGCAACCGCGCCAGCATCGGCGTGAAGTCGCCCCGCAGCACGAGCAGTTGACCGTCCCGGTCGACGAAGCGGTAGAGCTGCTCCAGCCGCCGCCCCGTCAGCAACGGCCGGTAGGGCTCGAAGTAGTCGAGAATGGGCAGCAGGACCTCGGCGAAACCGCGCTCCTCCAGCAGCGCGGAAAGGCGCGCCTCCAGCCGGCGGCGCCGTCTGGCGCTATCGAAGAGGGCGGCCGACACCCCCGTCGGCAAGCCGGCGGAGATCTTCATCGTGCTGGCCCCAATCCCAGCGCCGCCGCTCCGACTTCAAACGGCAGCGGCCCGCCCGTCATCGCCTCGAACTGGGCAAGTCCCTGATGCAGGAGCACCTCGCGGCCGTCGACGACCGCCAGGCCTCTGGCCGCGATCGCCCGGCTCCAAGGCGTCGGACCACCGCCGTAGACCAGTTCGACCGCCGCAGCCGAGGAACGAAGCGCCGCCGGGTCGCAGGGCAGCGGATCGTCGGCGCGGTGGCCGAGAGAAGTCGCGTTGACCACGACGTCGAAGTCGCCCGGTTCCAGTTCTTCGAGCGGCACGAAGGCGACGCCGAAGGACTCGGCGGCAGACCGTCCCGTCGACGCCGTGCGGTTGGCGAGAACGACCCGGGCGCCGGCCGCGGCCAGACCGAGAGCGGCGGCCCGGCCGGCGCCGCCGGCGCCGATGACCACCGCCTCGCGGTCCTCCAGCTCGATGCCGGATCGGCGAAGCGGACCCACAACCCCCTCGGGATCCGTGCTCTCGGCTCTCCACCGCATGCTCGGGGCGCCATTCCGGCATGGCAACAACGTGTTCGCGCCCTGGGTCCCGCGCGCCAGGTCGCCCGCCTCGGAGGCCGCCGCAAGGGCCGCCGCCTTGTGCGGCGCGGTCACGCTCAGACCACTGAGCGGGAGGCCGGCCCGGTCGAAGAAGTCGGAGAGCACAACCTCGCGCCAGAAAGTCTCGAAGCTCGGCGCATCGAAGGCGACGTAGAGAGCCTCCTCGCCGCGGTCGCGATAGCCGGAGTTGTGGAGCCTGGGCGACAGGCTGTGCGCCGCCGGATGGCCGACGACGCCGAACAGCCGCGACACCCGGTGGAGGTTCGGCAGGCCGTAGTCGACCCGCAACCGTTCGATGGACGGCTGACCGGGCGCCGCGGCCAGCGGCCCGGCGGCGCCGTAGATCCACGGCGCGCCGAGAAGCGGCGCCACCAGCCGGGTCCAGGCGCCGATGGCGCCCATCGAGAAGGCAGCGACGTCGCCCCGGCCCGCGCCGAGAAGCAACTCGAGCGGCACCAGCTCGTCGCCGGAGGTCTGGGCTTCGGTGACCAGCTTGTAGAGCCGCGCCTCGACCCCGGAAACCTGTCTCAAGCGGCCCCGCAGGACCTTCAGGTTCCGTGCCCGGCCATGCCACGACACGAGGCGACGCCGGGGTTCGACAGCTTCCAGCACGGCCCTGCCGAGATCGCGGTCCGCCTCGATGTCAACGAAGTCGTATCCGCGTGCCGCGGAAAGCAGCGCCGCCCGGCGCTCCGGCTCAACGGTGCCCCGACCGCCTTCCGCTTCGCTCCGCAGCGTGTAGAGAAGCTCTCCGGCGAAACGCTCCCGCAACCAGTCGGCGCCGATATCGCCGACCAGATCCGCCCGCACCTCGAGACAGTCCGCCAGCTCCGAGAGCGCGCGCACCTCGTCGCCGGACGCACTGGGCGCTTCGGTCAACGACGCGACCAAGGTCGCACTCCGTGCGACTTCCGCAGGGGTCGCACTCCGTGCGACTTCCGCAGGAGTCGCACTCCGTGCGACCTCCTTAGGGGTGGCAATCCGGGGTTCGTCGGTTGTCGGGTTCAAAACGGGAAGACCTCCTTCGATCCGGAAGGAGGTCTTCTCGCTCACCCTCGTCCCGGACCGTGCGTACCGGGACCTGGCCCGGGTTCAGCCCTTGCCGTGACCGTGAGCCCACCAGAAAGTCGCCACAATCCCGGTCGCGGGAGCGACGGAGGCGGCGACGAGCGCGAGAGTGCTGTCCGGTGAGTTCATGACGCGGTGCGGGCGGAACGGGCCGGAATGGCTCCAGGACGCCGGATACTGCACCGGAAGGTGCGGGCTGTCAAGCAGGTTCCGCGCCTGCTACGACTCCGAGGTGAGCTCGCTTCTCCCCTGGTACATCCCCACCCCGATGATGACGAAGCAGAGCGAACCGAACGCCTGCATGGCGTTGTCGTTCGTGAGGAGCATCCGGGGCTCGATCCCCGAGACGTGCTGCAGGACCAGGAAGTTGATGATTGCCAGGACCCCCAGGAGGACGAATCCGTAGGAGGCCAGCTTGAAGATGTTCGTCGAGCTGAAGCGGGCGGAAAGCCCGAGGCCGACCAGAATGGACCCGATGGGGTACACGGAGACCAACGCGATGACGATGCCGGCCATCGATACGTAGGTACCGAGGGCCAAGTCCTCCATGCCGCGCTGCATCAGGTGGACGCTGAACTGCCTCATGCCCATCGCGACGACGTAGAGGCTCCAACCGAACACGCTCACATACGCCCCTAGCCGCAGGCACAAACCGCCGGGGCCCTGCTGGGCCAGGCGGAGCCACGTGAAGGCAGCGTACCCGTAGAGGAACATCCCGATGATCGACAGCATGGACGCCAGATGCGCGAGGCTGGCGTTCGCCGCCGCCGCCCCGAGCGCGGCCGAGAAGTCGGTCTGGTCCACCGCATCCACTACGCCTCCGGGAAAGAGGAGCGATGCGAGCACCAGCAGGATGACTCCGACGATCAGGGCCAACCCCCCCTGCCTGGTGACGGGGTTCGACGTCGTGGATGGGGCCATGTCCACTTCCTTTCCGGCGCCGGAGCACCTGCTGAGACTGAGGATTCTGAGGCAATACTAGCAGGGGCGATAGAGTCACCGTGAGCGCGAACATGGCGAACGAAGCTCCTCTGGCTCGGAGTCCCGTCACCGCGCCGCCCGCCAGCGGCAGTTGGCGGCGGTTCTGGCGACCGCCTCACCCTCCCGACGAACGCCGGAACCTGGCGCCCAACCTGGCCTGGCGCGAACTGTTGGACCGCCGCGACGCTCTTGTCCTCGACATCCGGTCGAGGCAATCGTCCGGTCTCTCAGAAACGCTCCTGATCGCCCTGATCGACACGACCGGGGCTGCGCGGTTCGTTGCCATGGGCCGGACACTGAACCCCAGCACCGCCGCTGCCGGCACTGCCCTGCCCTGGCCGGAAGTCCACGGCCATCTCGTTCAGGCGCTCGAGAGCGCCAGCGTCGTTCTGACCTGGGACGCCTCGTCGAAGGCCCACCTGCTGGCCCGGACCGCCCGGAGCCACGGCCTGAGCCTGCCCCCGATCCCGTGGCGTGACCTGCGCGCCGACTACCGGCGGTTCGGCTATCCCGGCGACAGCCTGACCGCCGCCGCGAAGCGGCATGTGAACGGCGCCCTGGTTTCGGGGCCGCTGGCCTCGTGCCACGTGGCGCTGGCCGTCATGAAGGCCTGCGGCCGCTAGCACATGCCCCTCAAGAGTCGTCGCGGCGGCAGTTGAGCGGCAGGCCATGGAAACAGACGCAACAAGGTTGTCCCTGGTGGGCCTTCTTCTGCTGCCGGGTCTCGCCCAGGCGCAGTCATTGCTGCGGTTCGACGTCGCGGACGGCGGACAAGCGGCAACCTTCCAGCAGTCCTCGGTTTCTCGGGAGAGAACCGCTGGCGCGGAGCATCCCGTCCAGGTGGACGTCGCCTTGCTGCGGGCCGCGCCGCCCCGCCTCGAACTCGCAACACCGGACGGGCGGCTGCTGACCGCGGCCCTCACCCACTTCGAGGATCGCGGGGGAGGTGACGTCCTGTGGTCGGGACGGATCGTCGGCGCCGGCTACGACACGGTGCTTCTGGCCGTCCGCGCCGGCCGGGTGGTCGGGAGCTATCGCGAACCGGCCCGGCCCGCCTACTCGCTGCGTTCGGACGCCTCGGGTCTCGGCGTCGTCACGGCGCCGTCGACCGGGGAGGCGCCGGTCGAGGACTTTCCGGCCGAGAGCCCTTTCTGTCAGGAGGTGCACGCGCCGCTCGACCCCGACGCTCCCGAATCGCCGATGCTCCCGCCTCCGGTCTCTCGCGACCCGACCTCGATCCCCGATTCGTCCTTCGAGGAGTCCGCGATCGTCGCGTCCACGCCGCCGACCGGAGTGGCGCGGGCGCAAACCGCGGTGACCGTGACGCTCACCGCGGCGCCGGGGACCGTGGAGGAGGACGCCGGCTCGGCCCAGACGATCACGGTCACCGCCGAGATCACCGCGGGCGGTACCTTCGGAACGGACCAGACGATCCTGGTGAGCGTCGGCGGCGGCCGCGCCACGGCCGACGTCGATTACGTCGCCGTCGCGGACTTCTCCATCACGCTCGCCGCGTCCATGACGAGCGGCTCGGCCTCTTTCGCGCTCAGCCCGACGAACGACACGGACCGGGAAGCTCACGAGAACGTGATCGTGAGCGGAACGCTGACCGGCGCGACCGTCGTCCCGGCCGAGATCTGGATCACGGACGACGACCAGCACCGGATCGATCTGATGATTCTCCACACGCCGGAGGCGGCGGCGGAAATGACCCACAGTGACGGCAGTACGTACACGCCCACCAGCATCGCCGGCGAATTCGTCGACTACGCGAACATGGTCTGGCGCAACGCCGCGTTTCCCGCCCACCTGAGACTCGTGCACGTGGGGCCGGTGCCGGCGCGGGTCCTCGACAATCCGCTCGAAGGCACTCCGTTCGTGACGGCGATGCGGGCCGACGCGGAGGTGCTCCGGCTCCGAGAGCAGTACGGAGCGGATCTCGTCCATCTCGCGATTCGGGTTCCAGGCTCCATCCCCCTGCCCTGCGGGCTGGCGTACACGCGGGTGGCGGCCCACACCACGGAGCTGATGGCGCCTTCGGGCTTCGGCTGGTTCAATGTCGACAACGTTTGCGTGCAGCCGGGGTCGAACTTCGTCTGGGGCCCGGGCTGGGGTTCCATTCTCGTCCACGAGATCGGGCACAACCTGGGCTTGAACCACGACCCGGCCCACTTCACGGGAAGCCGCTATCCGCCGGTGGCGCCCTACGCTTTCGGCCATACCGACATCCGCGCCGGACAGACGAACGTGGCGACGATCATGAGCTACGGCACGGACCGGTCCTGCAGATTCGTCCTGGGCCGTCTCTTCTGCAACGACACGTTCACTCGCGAGCCGTTCTACTCGACCGTGCGGATCCGGGGCCCCGACGGCGCGATCCTCGGCATCGCCGACGAGCGGGAGAACGAGCGCGCCGCCTGGCTCACGCTCGCCTCGACCGAACGGTTCGACGAGTTCATGCAGGCGGCGCCCCCGGCCAGCCTGACCGGCACGGTGACGGCGAACGGCGACTCGGTCGACGTCGCCTTGACCTGGAACGACGTTTCCACGCGCGAGACGCACTTCGACGTGCAGTACCGGATCTACGGTCAGGCCTGGCGGGACGGCGCCACCCTGGTCGCCAACGTCCAGGGGACGACTCTCATGGGGCTGGCGCCGGCCACCCGCTACGGGTTCCGCGTCGCGGCGACAAACGCCTGGGGCTGGACCAGCTACAGCTACGAATGGGTGACCCGGACCCCGGGAAGCGGCCCGCCGACCCCTCCCGCGAATCTCAGAGCCACGACGCCGGGCAGTCAGCTCATTCAGGGCAGAGTGGACCTGACCTGGGACGATTTCGCGGAGTCGGAAACCGGCTTCCTCGTTCAATACCGCGAGCTTGGGGCCGCGGACTGGGTCGACGACCCGAGCCTGCCAGCCGACACGACCAGCGCCGCGGTGACCGGCCTTCTCCCGGACCAGGACTATGAATTTCGGGTCGGCGCCACGAACGGTCACGGCGCCGCCTGGAGCCTGCCGGTGACGGCCAGAACGGACGCTCCGCGCCCACCCACGAAGCCGGACGGTCTGGTCGGCCTTCGCCTGAGTTCGACGACCGTGCTCTTGTCCTGGGGCTCTTCCTCGGACGACGTGTCGCTCTACGAGATCCAGATGCGTCCTCACGGCGCCGGCGCGGCGTGGAATTCGATCGCCGAGGCGCCGCGGGACGTCGAGACCAAGGTGGTCGGCAACCTGCCGGAGGGCGCCCGGCTTGACTTCCGCGTCGTCGCCCTGGGATTGGGCGGACAGGCCCGGGGCGACGACGTGATCACGGTGGACCTGAGCGTCGAGCCGCCGGGCGTGCCGGCTCTCGCGGTCCGGGCCGACCGGGATTCCCGGAACCGCGCCGTCGCCCGTTTCCGGGTTTCGGTCGAACCTCTGAACGGGGCGGAGGTCTACGTCGAGCGGCAAGTCGAGGTGTTGCGGGAGCGCCGGTGGCGCCGCGTCACCGACGACGTGGAGCTGGGCCGCGACTACGACTACTTCCGCGCGGTGGCGGAGAACGCGGGCGGCAGGAGAACCAGCCGGATAGCGAGGCTCCGGGACCCGGGGCGCGAGCTGGTCCGCGCGCCTCGCCGGCTGGCCGCGGAGCAAACGGGCCCCACCGAGGTGCGCCTGACCTGGGAGGACCGGGCCTCCGACGAGCTCTGGTACCGGGTCGGCCTGAGCCGGGACGGGGGAGCGGAGGCGGTTTACGCCGTCTACCCGCCCGACACCGCGGAGGCGACGCTGACCGGTCTCTGGCCCGGAAGCTATGAGTTCGGGTTGTCCGTGGCGAACGCTCACGGCGGAATCAGCCCTCGAACGGTCGCTCTGACTCTTGTTCCTCCCGACCCGTCGCCGCCGCCGGCAGCGAGCGGGCTGACGGCGAGCCATGGCGCGACGTCGACCGAGGTGGAACTCTCCTGGACGGACAACTCCTCCGACGAAACCGGGTTTCGCGTGGGCGCGCGGCCCGATGACGGCGCGTGGACGTACACCGACGTTGCGGCGGACGCCGTGACGGCGACCGTGTCCAATCTGATGGCCGACACGCTCTACCACTTCCGGGTGCTGGCGGAGTCGCCGCGGGGCAGTCTGGAGAGCAACCGGGCGATCCTCGATCTGCAAAGAACGCCCCGGCCGCCCACCGGTCTGCGAGCCCGGGCGGACGGATCGACGTCGGTCGTTCTCTCCTGGAAGGACGAGGCGGTCAACGAAACCGGTTACCGAATCGAATACAGGCCGGGCGGCGGGTCGTGGGTTCAGGACGGCGCCTTGGCCGCGGCCGACGCCGAATCGCGCGCGGTGACCGGCCTCGCGCCCTCGACCGCCTACGGCTTCCGCGTGGTGGCCGTCAACGCGGCCGGCGAAAACGCGACGGACGAGGTGACGCTCACCATGCCGCCGGCCGCGCCCTCGAATCTCCAGGTCTCGGCTTCCAGCGCGACTTCGGCGGCTCTGACCTGGACGGACAACTCGTCGGACGAAACCGGTTTCCTGATCCAGTACCGGGCCAGCGACCAGACCGGCTGGACCGTCTGGGCGCCCGACCCGGCCGCGGACGCCGGCTCCGCGGCCATCGAGGGGCTGACGCCGGGCTCGGACTACGAGTTTCGGGTGTTCGCCCACGGCGACCACGGGACCTCGTCGCCCTCGAACGTGGCTTCGGTCACCGACTTCCCGCGGCTCCCGGAAGCCCCTTCCGGGCTGAGCGTGAGCTTCCTCGACTCGAACGCCTGCGCCGTCTCGTGGACGGACAACTCGTCGGACGAAACCGGTTTCCTGATCCAGTACCGGCTCGTCGGCAGGACGGAGTGGGACGCCGGCCCCGCGTTCCCGGCCGACGCCACGGCCGGGACGCTGGGCGGCCTCCTGCCGAGCCGGACCTACCGTTTCCGGGTACTGGCCAGAAACGCGAACGGGGCGCGCCCGAGCTTTCAGCGGGAAGCGACATCGCCGCCGGCGGCGCCCACGGAACTCGAGGCGAGCCGAGCTTCCGCCACCATGGCCAACCTGGAATGGGTGGACAACGCGCGCGACGAGACCGGTTTCCTGGTCGAGGAACGGCGGGGCGCGAACCCTTGGTACCCGATAGGAAGAGTCGCCAATCCGCGCGCCTCGATCGGCGGCATCGTGCCGCTCGCGGTCCGGGACTGGCGAGTCCGCGCCTACAACGACAACGGGGTCTCGGCACCCAGCAACGCCGTCACCTACGTCGAACGGAGCGCGCCGCCCGCGCCCGCGGGGCTGACCGCCGTCGCGACCGGATCGACCAGCGTGGATCTGTCATGGGTCGACAACTCGGACGTGGAGGGCGGTTTCCGCGTGGAGCGCCGGGCTGCCGGCGAAACGACGTGGACGACCGGCGGCGCCGTCGCGGCCGACGCGACCGGCGCGTCGGTCACCGGCCTCGTCGCCAGCACCGCGTACACGTTCCGGGTCGTCGCCTTCAATGCCAACGGCGTCGGCGAAAGCGACCCCGTGTCGCTCACCATGCCGCCGCCCGCCCCCACCGGACTCTCGGCGTCGCTCGCCACTTCCACGAGCGCTCAACTGGCATGGACCGACAACGCTTCGGACGAGGATGGCTACTTGGCGCAGTACAGCGACGGCAGTGCCTGGACGACCGCGCTGACGACCGCCAGCGGCGCGACCTCGGCCGTCGTCTCCGGACTGACGGCGGGAAGCGGTTACGAGTTTCGGGTGCTGGCGACGAACGCGAACGGCGATTCGTCGCCGAGCAACGTGGTCGGCCTGGGGCCGCCGCTCGCGCCGCCGGCGCCGTCCGGCCTGGTCGCCGCCGCCGCCGGTTCGACCAGCGTGAACCTGTCCTGGAGCGACGGATCGAGCAACGAGACGGGCTTCCAGGTCGAGTACCAGCCGAGCGGCGGCGCCTGGACCGCCGCGTCGACGACGCCTCCCGACACGGAAGCGGCCGTGGTGACGGGACTGGCGCCGAGCACCGGCTACCAGTTCCGGGTGACGGCTACGAACGCGAACGGCTCGGCGTCGAGCGGCGTCGCTTCGCTCGTCATGCCGCCGGCCGCGCCGACCGGGCTTTCCGCCCGCGCGGGGGCCGCCAACGCCGTCGATCTCGCCTGGACGGACGCCGCGTCGGACGAGTCCGAGTTTCTGGTCGAGTACCGTCGACGAGTCGATTCGGCCTGGACGGCCTGGGGGACGAGGCCCGCGGAAAACGCGTCCGCGGCGTCGGTAACCGGTCTGCTCGGCGGCACGGAGTACCTGTTCAGGGTGCGGGCGGTTCACGCGACGAACGGCGCCTCGACACCCAGCAACGTGGCCGCGACCTCGACTTCCGGCACGCGAGTGCCGAGCGGTCTCCGTGTCGCGGCGACCGATTCGACGAGCGCCAGCGCGAGCTGGGAGGACGAGTCCCACGACGAGACCGGCTTCGTCGTGGAGCGCCGACGGACGGGAGGCGACTGGAACGTTGCCGCCGCGGTCGACGTGGACGTCGAGTCGGCGGTCTTGACGGGTCTCGAGCCGAGCGCCGCCTACGATTTCCGCGTGGGCGCGACCGGCGCCGGCGGTTCCGCCTGGAGCGGAACCGTTTCGCTCACCATGCCGCCGGCCGCGCCGGTCGGCCTCGAGGCCGCGGCTGCCTCCTCCACCTCGGCCCGACTGACCTGGACCGACACGTCGTCCGACGAGACGAGCTTCGTCATCGAGTTCCGGGAGGAGTCCGCGCCGGATTGGGGGCTGTGGCCGGGGGAAGCCGCCGCGGACGCCGAGACCTGGACCGCGACGGGTCTCGACCCCGGCAAGGCGTATGCGTTCCGGGTGTACGCGAAGCACTCGACGAACGGCGTTTCGTCGCCGAGCAACGAAGCCCGGACCGGCAACCTGGGCGCTCCCCGGCCTCCGTCGGGTCTCGCGGCGGCGGCGGCCGGCTCGACAACGGTGAATCTGACCTGGACCGACGACGCGACGGACGAGACGGGGTTCCTGGTGGAGTACCGTAGCGGCGCGGCGGCCTGGCGGACCTCGTCGTCTCCGTCGGCCGACGCCGAGTCCGCCGCGGCGACGGGTTTGACGGCGAGCCGAGGTTACGAGTTCCGGGTGAGCGCGCTGAACGCGCGCGGCTCGACCCCGTCTTCGTCCGTGACCCTGGTCATGCCGCCGGCGCCGCCGAGGAGGATCCGGGCGGAGGCCGGGGATGGCGCCGACGTGCTGGTGATCTGGGACGACGGATCGGAGGACGAGACGGGATACGCGCTCGAGTACCGGCTATCGTCCGCGACGGCGTGGACGGAGTGGTCCGCCGACCTGCCGACGAATCCGACCTCCGCTCTGGTCACGGGGCTGGCCGCCGGCGCTTCGTACCAGTTCCGCGCCTTCGCGTTGCATCCGCGCAACGGGAGGTCGTCGCCGAGCGATGTCGCGACCGTGAACATGGTCGGGGCGCCGGCGGCGCCTTCCGGACTCGTCTCCTTGCCGCGGGGATCGACCGAGGTGAGCCTGACCTGGATCGACAACTCGTCGAACGAGACGGCGTTCGACGTGGAGCAGCGGACCGGAACGGGGCCCTGGTCCACGGTGGCGACGAACGGGCCCAACGTGAACTGGGCGACGATCACCGGGCTTTCTCCCAGCACCGCGTACGGGTTCCGCGTCTCCGCTCGCAACGCGAACGGCGCCACGCCCGGCGGAGCCGTCAGCCAGACCATGCCGCCGGCGGCGCCGACGAACCTCGTCGCGACCGAGTGGAAGCCGGCGAGCGACAACCCGGGCGTGGAGCTGACCTGGACCGACAACGCGACGGACGAGCGGGACTTCCTGGTCGAGTACCGCGCGGCGGGAGACGAGGCCTGGCTGGCCTTCTCGACCCGGCCGCCGGCGGACTCGACCTCGTTCGTCGCGACCGGACTGACCCCCGACACGGCGTACGAGTTCCGTGTGTTCGCGACCTCCCGTCACGGAAACTCCTCGCCGAGCAACGTGGCGACGGTAGCCGGCCTGGGGGTGCCGGAAGCGCCCACCGACTTCGCCATCGAGGCCACCGGCTCGACGACCGCCCTGGCGACGTGGACGGACGCTTCGACCAAGGAGGCCGTGTTCCGGGTTCAGCGGCGCGCGCCCGGGGCCGAGGAGTGGACCGAGGCGGCGATCGCCAACCGGAACGAGACCTCCATCGAGGTGCCGAACCTCCTCCCGAGCACGGCCTACGAGTTCCGGGTGGTCTCCTGGACGGTGAGCGGCGCCAGCGGGAGCAACGTGGTCGGCCTGACCATGCCGCCGGCGCCGCCCGCCGACCTGACGGCGGCCCCGGCGAGTCCGACCAGCGTGTCGCTGACCTGGACCGACGCTTCGCGGGACGAAACGAGCTTCGTCGCCGAGTACAAGCGCGGGCAGCGAAAGGACTGGACCGTGTTCGGGACCGAGGCGGCGGCGAACGCCACTTCCCTGACCGTGACCGGGCTCGTTTCTGGACAGACCTACGACTTCCGCGTGTACGCCAGGCACGGCGCGAACGGCCGGTCGAGCCCGAGCAACCAGGTGAGGGTGCGAAAGCTCGGCACGGCCGGCGTGCCCGCGGACGTTTCGGTTACCGCGTCGGGATCCACGAGCGTCGTCGTCGCCTGGACGGACAACGGCGCCGACGAGACCGGCTTCCGGGTCGAGTACCGCATCGGAAGAAGCCCCTGGGCGACCGGAGCGGAGACCGGGGCGAACTCGACGACGGCGACGGTGACCGGCCTCCTGCCCAGCACTTCCTACGAGTTCCGGGTGTCCTCGCTCAACGCCCACGGCGCCGCGGCGAGCGACTCCGTGCTCCTCGTCATGCCTCCGGCCGCGCCGACCGGCCTCGTCGCCGCCGGCGATTCGGCTACCGGCGTCCGGCTCGACTGGACCGACGCCTCCACCGACGAGGCCCGGTTCGTGGCGGAGTACCGGGAAGCGGGGGCCACGGCCTGGACCGCGTTCGGGACCGCCGCGGCCGCGAACGCCACGTCGATCACGGTCACCGGCCTGACGAGCGGCCGGAGCTACGAGTTCCGCGTGTTCGCGGAGAACGACAATGGCCGTTCCTCTCCGAGCGGAGTGGCCTCGCCGGCCGGGGCGGCGGCGCCGGTCGCGCCCTCCGGAGCGACCGCCGTCGCCCGGGGATCGACGACGGCGCTGATCGCGTGGTCCGACAACTCGACCGACGAAACGGGCTTCGACGTCGAGTACCGCGTCGGTTCCGCGGCGTGGCGGCTGGCCGCCCGGACCGCGGCAAGCGTGACCCGGCTCGCGATCGCGGGCCTCGAGGCCAGCACGGCCTACGAGTTCCGCGTCAGCGCGAGGAACGGGAACGGCGCCAGCGCGGCTGCGGCCGCCCCCGTTCTGACCATGCCGCCCGCGGCGCCGACCGGACTGACGGCGACTCGAACGAGTTCGACCGGCGTCCTGCTCGGGTGGACCGACAATTCGTCGGACGAGACCGCTTTCGTCGTCGAGTACAAGACGTTGAACGCCGCCGCCTGGTCCACGTTCGGAACGGAGGCCGCCGCGGACGCGACGTCCATCGCGGTGACGGGCCTCGCCACGGGAACGAGATACGTGTTCCGGGTGTTCGCGAAGCACTCGGTCAACGGTCTGTCGACGCCGAGCTACACGGTTTCGGTCCACGCGCTGGGGGCTCCCGCGGCGCCGACCGGACTCACCGCCACCGCGTCCGCGCCGACCGCGGTCGCTCTCGCCTGGACCGACGCCTCGAACACCGAGACCGGCTTCCGGGTGGAGGCGCGGCGAGCCGCGGCGGGCGTGCCCTGGACCCTCGACAGGACGGTCCTCCCCGGCACGACATCGGCGACGGTCGCCAGGCTCCGGGCCGGCGCGGCGTACGAGTTCCGGGTGGGCGCCGAGAACTCCGCGGGCGTCTCCTACGCGGCGACGGTCGCGGCGCGCACCCCGGCGGATTCGATTCCCATGGCGCCCACCGGTCTGGTCGTCACCGGCGTGGGCCCGACCAGGGTGAGGGTCGATTGGACCGACCGCGCGGGCAACGAGGCGGGCTACATCGTGAGCTATCGCTTCGGAGCGGAGGCGAAGACGGTCTGGTCCGTCTATCCGGCGGATCAGGAAACCGCGCTCTTCACGGGTCTCGGGAGCGGGCAGTACACGTTCTTCGTCCGGGCCACGAACGCCGTCGGCGAGAGCGCCGAGGCGAGCGCTTCCTGGTCGCTTCCCAGGCCGAGCCACGGCCCGCCGAAGGCGGCGACCAGACTGAACGTCAAACTGACCGGCCCCTATACGGCCGAACTGCGCTGGAGGGACAGGGCGGACGACGAGACGGAGTACCTCGCGGCGCTCAGGGCGGACGACGGCGCCTGGCGGTACGCCTCGTCGGCGCCCGACTCCACGCGGGGCTTCTTCCACGGCCTGCTGCCGGGCGAGACCTACCACGCCCGCGTCATCGCCTACCACGCGGACAACGGCGGGATCAACAGCAACGTCGTGACCTTCGAGAACCCGGCGGACGAACCGCGGGCCGCCCGGGACGTCACGGTCACGCCGACCGGCTCCACGTCGCTGGTCGTCGCCTGGGAGGACGTATCGCGGGAGGAGACCGGCTACGAAGTGCAGTACCGGATCGTCGAGGAGGATCCGGACGCTGGCGACGAGGCGCCCTGGACCACCGCGATGGCGCTCGGGCCGAACGTCGAACGGTTGAGCCTCGATCGGCTCCTCTCCAGCACGACGTACCGTTTCGCCGTCTGGACGATCAAGAACGGGAAGCGGGAGAGCAGCGAAGTCGTGGAGGCGACCATGCCGCCGCCGCCGCCGGTCGCGGCGGCCGCGAGGCCGGCGTCCGCCTCGAGTGCCGAGGTTTCCTGGACGGACGCATCGACCGACGAGACGAGCTTCCAGGTCGAGCACAGGCTCTCCGGCGCCGCGGCCTGGACCGCGTCCGCGGGCGCGGCCGGCGCCGACGAGACCGCGTTCGTCGTGACCGGCCTCGAGGGAGGGTCGAGCTACGAGTTTCGCGTGTTCGCCAGGCACGACGTGAACGGCCTGTCGTCGCCGTCGAACGTGGCGCGGACGGAAACCGCCGAGCCGACGTTGACGATCGCGGGTCTCTCGAGCGGCACGGTGGCTGAGAACGT
>JAPVWO010000231.1 GCA_027493375.1 Candidatus Multivorans thiocomprendens
TCTCGACCGCAACATCCTCTCCCTCCTGGTCGGCCCGATCCGGGAGCAGTTCGGGATCACCGACTTCCAGTACAGCCTGCTCGCCGGCGCCGCGTTCGCGCTCGTGTACAGCTTCGCCAGCTTTCCCCTGGGCCGGCTCGCCGACCACTACTCGCGCAGGGTCATCGTCGCCGCCAGCGTCGCCTTCTGGAGCCTGGCGACGGCGGCGGGCGGTCTGGCCAACAGCGTGTCGCAACTCTTCGCTTCGCGCATGGCCGTCGGCGCCGGCGAGGCCGGGCTCGCGCCGCCCGCCTACTCGATCATCACCGACAGCTTCCGCCCGGCCCACTTCGGCTACGCGATGTCCTTCTACAAGACGGGCGTGCGGGTCGGCGGCGGCTTCGCCCTGGTGATCGGCGGCCTGCTCATCGACTACTACACACGCATCGGTCCGATCGATCTGCCGGTCATCGGCACGCTGCAGCCCTGGCAGGCGACGCTGGTGACGGTCGGCCTGCCCGGGGTTCTGCTCGCGGTCCTGCTGCTGACGATGGTCGAGCCGCGGCGCAAGGAGCTGGCGGTTTCGCGGAGCGGCAGGGAGCGTCTGCCGATCCGCGAGTTCGTCAGGTTCATCTGGGAGCGCAAGCGCGTCTACCTTCCCCTGTTCATCGGCTCGTCGATGCTGGCGATGGCCGGCTACGGCTCGTCCGCCTGGTACCCGGAGTTCCTCGTCCGCAACTACGGCCTGAGCCGCGGCGACGCCGGAACGAGCTACGGGACGATCTCGATCATCACCGGGATCGTCGGCATCATGGTCGCGCCCTGGATCGCCAACCGCCTCGCGGCGCGCGGCTACAGGGACGCCTACGTGCGCACCCTGCTGGCGACGACCCTGATCGCCACGCCGCCCTCGGTCGCGGCCCCGCTGGTGGGGAGCGCCACGCTCACCCTGCTGGTGCTGATCCCCGGGATGATCTTCTCGGGCGCCTACCTCGGCGTGATGGCGGCCGCGTTCCAGCCGATCACGCCCAACCAGATGCGCGGCCAGGCCACGGCCTTCTACATCTTCCTGACCAGCTTCATCGGCATGGCCTTCGGCACCAGCACCCTGGCCGCTTTCACCGATTTCCTGTTCCAGGACGACGGCAAGGTCCACTACTCGCTCGCCACGATGCAGGCGATCTTCAAGCCGGCGGGTGCGCTGCTGTTCTGGTACTGCCTGTCGGCGTACCGGAAGGCGATGGAGGAGGCGGGGAAGTGGGAGGTGGATTGAGGGGAGTCGGTCGGCGCGCGCCGATCAGAGCACCTCCCAGCGGCCCGCTTTCGTTGAGCCGACGCGGCGGATGGCTTCGGCCGCTCTCAGGTTGTCCAGGTGGTACTTCACTCCGTCCGGCGTCAAGTCGACGAGCTCGGCGAGTTCGTTCCGGGTCAGCCCGGGCTCAGCCCTCAGGTGGTCCAGGATCTGGTCCCGCACGGTCTTCTGGGCAGTCGGGACCGTTTCTTGGGTAGTTTCTTGGGTAGTCGGGGCCGTTTCTTGGGTAGTTTCTTGGGTAGTCGGCCTTGTTTCTTGGGTAGTCTCGCCGGTCTTCCGGGTAGTCCGGCCAGACTTCAGGGTAGCGCCTCGGGCTGTTGAACGCGCTTCGCGAGTCGTTGCTCCGCGTGGTCGCCATATCCGTAGGACGAACCCGGAACCGACATCGAACTCCGGCTCGGGCAGACCCGCCTCGGCGCAGCGCCGAATCATGTCGACGATCCCGGTGCCCATCTTCTCGATGTAGCGGAGCAAGTACATTGGCTCGGCGAGCAACGGGTTGCCGGGCAGCGACTGGTGCGCAGTGCGGAGCCCTTCCAGGGTGAGCTGCGGGGCCAGCCGCCCCGAGTTCACCACCTCGAGGCGATCCGCGAAGAGCATGACCTCGACACTGCTGCTGTCGGTGTAGTCCCGGTGCGCCACCGCGTTGACGATGGCTTCCGCGACTACTTCCCTGGGTATCTCGTAGGCCGCTGGCGCCTGGACGCTCTCCGCCCGCGTGCCGACCGACAGGTCGATCTTGCTCAGAACGAAGTCGACCGCCTGGTCGACCAGTTCGAAGACCGTGCCCTTGTAGATCTGGTGGGAGGGGATGGGCTTGGCCTTCTCGGTTCCGTGGAAGTGCGCGCACTTGACCTCGGACGAGATAAGGAACCGCTGCGGCGCCTTTCCGAACAGCAGCACGGCAGCGTTGGTGAGCCGCCCCCGGTTCAGCAGGTTCAAATGCCGGAGCAGATCCGGCGGGGGTGTTTCCAGGGGCAACGGGAACTGTCGGGCTTGCCGAGCGATACGGATGAAGCGGTCCATCGCCTCCGCGTCCAGATCGTCCATCGTGGCCCCCGAACACTCGGCGGCGTCGAATGGCACGAAGCGCAGGAACTCCCTGGAGTCGAGATACTGGACGAGCGCCGCGTAGAGGCCGGCAACCAGTTCGGCGGAGGTAGCGAAGCGCCTTCGCACCAGGCCTGCCTGCGTCCTAGCGATGAGTGCCCGCATCTTCGGATGCCGGTCGCTTCCCGCTGCACCCCGGACGAAGATGAGCCGGTGCTTCCCCCGTTCGGTGGCGCGGTCGAACTCGCGCTCCGTGGGTGAGATTCCGTGCTCGTCCTCGAATCCGTAGCTGTCGCCGAACAAGCCCACATAGATGTCGCAACGTTCGACTTCGTCAAGGTAGACCTCGTCAGGCCGGCGGTCGGACGCCGGCACGTCCTCGAACAGGAAGACCTCGAAGAAGCGCCGCATCAACGGGTCGCCGCGCAGGTAGTCGCGTAGTTGCTTCCGCTCCAGTGCGAACTCGCGCTGCGCGCTGCTGATGAAGATGCGGATGGGTGTCATCGACTCGGTTCCCGCTCGATGGCCTGCGGACTGGGGTGGAAGGTGGGCGGAACCGGCGAGAAAGATCGGTTCGATCTTAGCCGTGAGCTACTGCGGCCCGCACACCTTCGCTCCGGGGCCGGGAGGTTCGCGCTTCCTCTCCACTATGCTTCGCCCATGGGGCCAGAAGCACCGCCAACGGTCCCGCGATCGGTGAGCGATGAGGAGCGGGACTGTCGGATCATCCGGGAGCACAGGGAGACACTGACCGCCGAACTCTCGGCGTTGATCGAGGAACAGGGGCAGGCATGGGCCTTGCTCCGGCACGAGGAAGGTGAGGGCAGTTCTTCGGCCGGTAAGCCGCAATGATCCGGCGACTCCCATCACGGAGGCAAACCGACATGAGCAAGGCGACGAATCGGAGTGGACCGGCAGGCAGTGCGGCGCGCCGGAGACCGGCTCGGTTGGACGATTGGTGGCGGCAGGATGGGCGTGCGCTTCGCGGCGACTGGGTCGTAGTCGGGCGGGACATCCGCAAGTCCTTGGAACGGTTCGCGGAGGACACGGACGATGCCCAGGGCGAAGCGGGGGCAACAGCTGGCTTGGTCGTAACGAAGCGCTGACACCGGCTCGCTACAGAAACGCTGCGCCAGCGTGATCATCGAACGCTTCCACTTGCCGAATGTAGCGAAGGACCATTTCAGCGCTGGAGTGCCTCGTGACCTCCATGATCTTGTCGAGACGCGCGCCGTGAACGGCAGCACTGGTGACGAACCCGGCGCGCAGCGAGTGACCGGAGTACTCCGCCGGATCCAGGCCGATGGCCGCAACGTAGTGCTTAACAAGACGCGGAATGTCGGAATGGTGCAGGCGACGGCCGCGAAGTCGCCCGCCTCGCCATAGGGACTGGAAGAGCGGTCCCTCTCTCGTCTCGGCGAGCGCCATCCATCCCCGCAGGCGCGCAACCGCGTTGAGTCCCTTTCCCGCCGGTATCGCGATGCGCTGCCCCTTCGCGGCCTGGTCGGTCTTTGACTTCTGGATGGTGAGGAACAGACCGTTGTCTTCGTCGGGCCGGCCGAGGAAGTCGACGTCTTCGACGTTCAACTGACAGATCTCCGATCGTCGCAGCGCTCCGGCGAAGCCGACGGCGAGCAGGGCGGCGTCGCGGGTCGCCACGACCCGAAGGCACTCGCGTTGGGAGCGTTCGTCGCAATGGGCCAGCATCTTCCGCATGTCGTACTCGCGGACCGGCTTGACCTTTCTCTGGCTCTGACCGCGGATCCTCGTCAGCCCGTGAATGACCGCCGCCACGACCACGGTGTTGCCGGGCGACTCCTTGCCGGCGTCCTTGTACTTCCTGTTGATCGCGGAGAGGCTGATCTGCAGCGTGCCCAGAGAGACGGGCCGGTTACCGCCCGTCGTCGCCCGATGCGAGCGCGGTTGACTTGCAGTGTGGACGAGGAACTGCGCCACATCCTCACCGGTGGCCTTCATCGCCTCTCGTCCGGTTCTCTCACAGAAGGAGGTGAACCGGCGCCATCCCTTCTCGTATGCGAGTCGCGTGTTCGCGGACAGCGACCTCGTCAACACATGCCCCACCGTCAGTTGCTGCATGGCTCCGTTAGCGTCCTCTCTCGTCCGGTTGGCTTGGAGGCCGGCCGCGCGCGACCGGCGGTGTCGCTGGCCCGCGGACGACGGGCTCTGGGCGAAGCCCGGCCCTGTCACGAGCGAAGCGCTCGCTTGCGCGGTCGCCCCGGCGTGGAGCTCGGGTGCTTCTTCGATTTACCGAGGATTGGTTACGGGGCTGAACGAAGCGTTCATTATTGGTAATGAGACGAAGGAAGCACTGATCCGGGAGGATCCCCGGTCCGCCGAGCTACTGAAGCCGATCGTCAGGGGTCGGGACGTCCATGCGTACCGGGTCGTCTGGGAGGATCTCTGGCTCATCGCGACCTTCCCAGCCGCCGAAGTCAATGTCGACGAGTACCCCGCTATTCGGCGGTGGCTCGCCTCTTTCGGCAGACGCATCCACCAGACCGGTGAGAGGCTGCCAGGCGGGATCCGAGCGCGCAAGAGGACCCAGCATGCGTGGTGGGAGCTACAGGATTCCTGCGCTTACTACGGGGAGTTTGAGAGGCCGAAGATCCTCTGGCCTGAGATTTCGGATGAAGCGGCGTTCGCCCTCTGCAGGAAGCAGATGTTCTGCAACAACAAGGTGTACTTCCTGACCGTCCCCTCCCCTGAAGACCTTCGCTATCTCTACGCCGTGCTCAGCAGTGACGTGATCCGATGGTACGGAAGCCAGATCACCGTAACGACTGGCGCTGGCGCCCATTCGTGGTTCAAGTACTCCGTGGAGGCCTTCCCGATTCCGCCACGAGGCCATGCAGTCGGTAGTTGGCCTGGTCTGGTCTCTCACGCAGAGGAGGGGGACGTCTGCCAGGCCGGGTCTCCTACCGCTCTCGCGAAACAGAAAACCGCCGTTGCCAAGCTCTATGGCCTGACGAGCCAGGAGAAGAGGCTTCTTGGCTCGCTCGACGCCTCAAGGTGATCTGAGAACAAGGGCACAATCGGGACTGAAGCAGCCAAGGAGGTCATAGGATCATCCCGGTCAGGTCGCCTTCAGCAGCGCGAGTTCGGATTCCCCGAGACCGTAAGCCGTAGCGACCTCGCAGTCGAGGCACTCTTGAAGCCGAGCCAAGGCCCCGGCGTCGCAAGTCTGAACCGCCCCCATTGCCGCCGCAGAAACTCGAGCAGCGGCTTCAGGGCTGGCGGTGGGCACCGGGAGTGTCTCGACTGAGAACTTCTTCCACTGAGGGAGTCCCGCGCCAGTTGTCGTCGTGATGTTCCGCCCGTACCAGCCTATGACTGCGCTGTTCAGGACACCGACGAGATACTGGAGGAGTTCTTCTTCGTCTTGCCCGACTTGGTCGCGTGCTAGGACGAAGGCCTTGTCGTTGCAGAAAATCTCACGCGTGGAGTAGGCGAAGCGAGGACCCTCGGAATGTCGCGCCACATGAGCTTCGGCTGCCGGAACTTCTCGTAGTAAGCGCAGCTACGGAGATTGTAGGGAGTGTCGCCTTGGTCTTGGCGCCGCTCAAGATCCGGCATGAAGCCGTCAAGATGGCGCCTTATCCCGGGGAATGAGTCCACGTCGACTCGAGCCGTATCGCCGTAGCCGTTGTGGGTGTCGATCAGCCAGAGCCCGGCCCAGTCGACCCGGTACGCGTGAACGTCCCGGCCCTTCACGATCGGCTTCAGTAGCTCGGCGGCCCGGGGATCCTCCCGGATCAGTGCTTCCTTCGTCTCATTACCAATAATGAACGCTTCGTTCAGCCCCGTAACCAATCCTCGGTAAATCGAAATACCAGGCCACTCCCCGAGGGGTTTGCCAGCGGCCTCAATCTTCTCCATCAGGGACCACTCCGCTCTCGACAGAACGCACCATGGACCGTTCGCTATCTGCCTCAGGCTGGCCCAGTCGGCTTCGCGCGGCGGGAAGTCGTCGCCCTTGCTCAACTCGGCGGTCCGGCACGGTTCGCCATGGCTGGCGCGCCTCACGACCAGGACGCAGGTGTCCACGACGGCGTTCTCGAACACCCCGGGCCCGAGGTTGATGAACCGGACCGGCCAATGGCCGTCGAGCAGCTTCCGCGTCTTGCTGCCGTACTTGGCCTTCTGCCAACTGTTCGACGTGACGTAGGCAAGAACCGAGTTCTCGCCGAGGAGGAGGTCCATGCCCTTCTCGATGAAGAGCTGGTAGATGTCCCCGGTCCTCACGAACGAGCGAAAGCCGGCGTCCTTGTACTTGTTCCCCAGGCGGCCGCCATCCTTCTGCAACTGGCGGTACGGCGGGTTCCCGATGATGACGTCGAATCCGCGCTCGCCGAACATGTACTCCGTGTCAAACCAGGACGCCGATACGTTCTGGTCGTAGGGGTTCCACTCGGCGACTCGGGCGGCGTCCGTGCGGGAGAGGCCAGCGCGGCGGAGTTCGTCGCTCAGATCTTGCCGGAGTTCCTCGTCACGTTTGCGACAGGCCTGCTTCCCGGGCCAAGTCGTGGCGTGGAAGTGGCGCTCACGGTTGGCGCGAAGGTCTGCTTCAATTTGCTCCTGGTCGGGAGTGCGGATCGCTGCCTGGCGCGGGACGCCGACCAGGGTGTCAGCCGCGATGATCCGGGTTTCCAGATTGGGAAGCGGCCGGACGCCGTAGTTCATAGCCGGGTCTGGCGACGTCTCCTGTTCGATAGCAAGGGAGATGAAAAACCGGAGCTTGGCGATCAGGCCTGCGACTGGCTGGATGTCCGCGCCGTGGAGGCAGTTCTGAACGAGGTAGAGCTTCCGGCCGAAGTCCGACCCCCGGTAGGCCCGGAAGGTCTCGTCGACTCCCTCCAGCGCGTCCTTGCGGGCCGCGTCGTCGGGCCGGGCAAGAAAGGTCTCCCTCGCCCGGTCGGCTGCTCGCTGCCGCTGAACGCCTTCCCAGAGCTTGTTTCGCGGGTCGAGCCGGCGGAGGACGAGAGTTAGCGTGTGGAGCATTGAGAGGAGGAACGCGCCCGAGCCAACCGCCGGGTCGAGCACGGTCAGGTCCGCCACGGCCTGGACGATCCCTGTGCGTTCTCCAGGCTCGAAGAGCTCCTCGGCGTCGTTGAAGGCGTCGGCCGTGTCGAGCAGATACCGAAGCCGTTCGCGCCACCAGTCGGAGTCGCCGTCGTCCGGTCCGGTCTTGGTTAGCAGCGCAAGCAGCAGCGTCTCCGCAACCATGTAGTCGACGATGGGCCGGGGCGTGTAGAACGATCCCGACTCCTTGCGCGCCGTCTCCTTCGTCTCCGGGTTGACGGCGGCCAGCAGGTTCTCGAAGACGCTTCCCAGGAGTTCGGGGTCGAGCGCCACCTCCTTCTCGATGGGGGTGTTCTCCTCGACGGTGAAGCGATACCGCTCGAACAGCGGAATGAGCCCCCTGTCGTCGAAGAACAGGCGGTTCGGCACGCTGAGCTTGGTCCGGTGACCTGGATTGTCGGTGAAGCAGTCGATCCGCCAACCACCGGTCGTTTGGGAGCGGTCGTCGCTGTCCAGGCACTCGAACAGGCCGCCGTTGATGAAGGGCGTCTTCTGGAAGAGTTCGATGAGCCGGTCGGGGTCGGCCATCAGATCCCGGTAGCGGTAGAGGCCCGGGACTCGGTGCGTCCGTGGTGACCTGCTGCTGAAGCGGCGCCGAGGCAACTCGGTGTTGAGCGTGGCGAAGAACAGGTTCTGGAGCACGGCCCGGTACCAGGAGTCGCCGTCGTGCCGGTCGTAGTCCTTGAGCAGCTTGCCCACCTTGTCTTCGACGAAGAGCTCGGGAGCGACCAGACCCTTCTCCTTGATGAACCAGATGAACATGAGCCGCGTAATGAGCCGAATGACGTGGTGCTCCGTGTCGACGGTCCGGTTCGGGTCCTTCGGGAACTTGGCTTCCTCCACGGCCCGCTCGAACCAGTCGAAGAGGTCCTGGTAGAAGCGCTTGTTGAGTTCCGCCGTGTCCAGCGCGTCTAGGACAGCCGCGCGCAGTCCGTCAAAGTCGCGCGACTTGCTCCGGCTCTCCATCCAGCCAAGGCGTGCCTCCAGCGACAGGTTGGAGAGGATGTCCAAGTGGGCGCGGTGCGGTTCCGAAGGGTCTATGTCCCGGATCAACGAAACGCGACTCAGGACCTCTCTCCTGCGGTCCCGCTTGTGCGATCTGCGGTCGACGAAGGCGAGCGCCATGCGCCCGCCGGCACACTCGCGGAAGAGGACGAACGCCGGCATCGCGAGGCCTTGGTTCATCTCGCGGGCGAACTGGGAGTAGCGGGTCCTGGAGTATGCGCTCCCGCGCAACTCCACCGCCACGAAGAGGAAGCTCTTGGTGGAACCGGTGTCGAACCGCTTCGCGCTCTCAAGCAGGCTGGACTGAGCCGCGTGCCGGATCTCGTCATCGCCAAGCTGAAACAGGACGCGAGCCGAAATCGCTTCGGCCTTGAAGTCTCCGGCGGTCTTCGTGGCCCTTTGGTTTACCGTGAACGCCTCGGGGAGGTCCGCCACGCGGCCCGTCTGGCCAGGTAGTGTGCGGTCGCTACGGAAACCGAGACAGTTCAGCAGCCGGAGCGCTGCCTCGTCGAATGGCCGGCCCGCGCCTTCGGCCAGCGCATTGCCGATGGCGGTTCGCGTATCGGGGTTCACGTCTTGCTCCCGGGTTCCCAGGCGACGATCGCCAGCCACGTCACCAACTCGTAGTCGCCGTCGACTCGAGGCGGCTGCGCCGCAGCGCGCGGCAGCATGCCGTCTCTGCGGCCAAGCTGTTGGCCGGCCCGTCGCGCGAAGGCGCTGACGATGTTGCGGACAGCGCGCAGGATCAGGTCGTCGTAGTGGCTCATGTCCGCTCCGTCGCTAGTGCGTCGATCAAAGATCCCGCACAACTCCTCGATTGCCGAGTCTCTGCCTTGCGCGAGGTCTCGGAACAGCGCAAGTGTTCTTCTAGCCGAAGTGAATCCGAACTCGACTTCGCCGTCGTCGCGGACGTAGACCAGGTAGTGTCGGCCCAAGGGGTTGATCCGGCGACGCTCGGCGCCCCGGCGACCGCGGCCTCGGGCGCCAGCGTCATCCGGTGTTTCGTTGTCGCGCTGACGCAGACAGAAGATTGCGCCCGGCGCCACGGTTCCGCTCAGCGTGCTCGGCGGCACAACCGCGTAGAGGCCGAGAGCGGCCGCTTCGAGCGCTTCCCGCTGCGATGCGAGCAACTCCTGCAGGTCGCGTCGGAAGTCCGCCAACGAGAAGTCGGCCAGATTGACGGCGTCCTCGAAATCCTCCAGATCGACCACCTGCTCCCTGAGCAACCGCAGCTGCTTGTCGCGGAATTGCAGTTCCTCCTGGACGATCTCCTTCGTCTGCTGGTCCTCCAGCAGATTGTCGCCCTGCGCAGCCGTCACGTCGACCAGCGCCATTCGCGCTCGAACGCGGCTCTGGACGTTCAGATAGCGGTCCAGATCCTCGACGGGCCAGAAGTTCACCAGCTTCACGGACGCGTTCGGGGAACCAATCCGGTCCACGCGGCCGAACCGCTGGATGATGCGCACGGGATTCCAGTGAATGTCGTAGTTGATGACGACGTCGCAGTCCTGGAGATTCTGCCCCTCGGAGATGCAGTCCGTAGCCACCAGCACGTCGATTCCATCTTCACGCGAGAACGTGCCGGCGTGCGACCCCGGACTGAAGTTCGCCAGGATCTCGTCGTAGTTGGCTCGCCCGGATGTGGCCCGGTTGCCACCGCTTCCCCGGACGAGCCCGATCTGGCCGCCTTTGGCCCGCACCGCCGGCGCCAGGTTGTCGTACACGTACTCCGCTGTGTCGGAGAACGCCGTGAAGACGAGGACCTTCTTGTTCGCTTGCCCGTGTTTCGTCCTGCTCGGTGCCCGGAGCTTCTCCTCGATGCGCCGACGGAGCTCGGCGAGCTTGGCGTCCCGTCTGGGAACGACCTCGGTCGCCTCCGCCAGAATCTGGCTCAAGATCGCCCGATCCTGCTCCAGGAGAGGGCGCCACTTCGCGATGTCGATGTGCCGCAAGTCAAAGCCGAGCTTGCCGCCGACGACGAAGTCGCCGTACTCGACGTCCGGGTCCTCGACAGGGTCCTCTGCAGGGTCAGACGGAAGGACTGGACTGAGCTTTCGAGCCGCTTCAGGAGATTCACCTTCATCATCCCGATCAGGCTGCGCTCGCGGCCCACCTGGGTGAAACCGCTGACCACGTCCCGTTCGTACTCGGCCAGCACCGCGGGACTCAGGTCGTCGCGGAGATACCCCGTGGGGTTGTAGAGAGCCAGATTCAGGTTCTCGATCTGGTCGACCAGCCCATCGAAGGAGAACTTCGGGTTCTGGATGTCGATATCGGCATAGACCGACTCGGGCCGCTCTCGTGTCGGGAACGCGCCGAGCCGGTCCATGTCGTCTTCGTAGTGCTCCAGGATGTGCCGGCGGGACCGGGCGATGCTGACGCCGTCCAGGAGACGGAGGAAGTCTGCGTCGAGAACATCGATCAAGCCTTCGCGCTTGCGCTCCGCCTGGGGCTTGCGAGCCCAGTCGGCGAATCGCCTCTGCGCCCCTTCTGTCGTCTGGCGGATGGAGTCGACGTCAAGGCGCTCGGGACCGCCGAAGAAACCGTCGGCCGCTGCTTCGCGGGTGACGTCGCCTCCCGCGATGAAGGAGATCTGATTCCGGAGGTCGCGTAGGTCGCAGTTGACCGGCGTGGCGGACAGCATGAGGACCTTCGTGTTGATGCCGCTGCCGACGATGTCCTCGATCAGCTTCTCGTACCGCGACTTTCGCCTGGGTTCGCCGTCGGCCCCGGCGCCCCGGGTGTTGTTGCGGAAGTTGTGGGACTCGTCGATAACGACGAGGTGGTAGTTCCCCCAGTTCACGGTGGCGAGGTCCTGGTCGCCACTCCAGCCGGAGCTACGGGAAAGGTCGGTGTGAAACAGGACATCGTAGCTGAAGCGGTCTTCAGTGAACGGATTGACCGTCGAGTTCGCCTTGAAGCTCTTCCAGTTCCGCATCAGCTTCTTGGGGCAGAGAACCAGGACCCGTTCGTTCTGCAGTTCGAAGTACTTGATG
>JAPVWO010000232.1 GCA_027493375.1 Candidatus Multivorans thiocomprendens
GTCATGTTCTCGTCGGACAACGGACCGCACAACGAGTCGAACCATGACCTGCTCCGGTTCAACCCCTCCGGCAATCTGCGCGGCATCAAGCGGGACCTCTACGACGGCGGCATCCGGGTGCCTTTCCTGGCCCGGTGGCCGGGAACGATTCAACCTGGACAGGTCTCGGACCACGTCGGCTACTTCGGCGACCTGATGGCTACCGTGGCTGAACTCGTGGACGTCGAGGTGCCGTCAAGAACCGACTCGATCAGCTTCGTGCCGATCTTGCGGGGCCGAGCCGGCGAGCAGCGGGTCCACGATTACCTCTACTGGGAGTTCTACGAAGCGGGATCGGCGCAGGCGGTGCGGCTGCGGCAGTGGAAGGGCGTTCGCAAGCCGATGCTGACCGGCCGCCTCGAGCTCTACGACGTCCTGCGGGACGAGGGCGAACGGTACGACGTGGCCCGGAACTACCCGGCAGTGGTCAGGGAGATCGAGGGGATCATGGAAGAAGCCCATGTGCCTCATCCGAACTGGAAACCGCCGTCGAACCGCTAGCCGACGCCATACGCCGGCGTCTGGAAGCGGCGATGCAGGTGCTAGTTTCCGTGGACCGATGAAGTACACCCGAATCGCCGCCGCCTGCCTCGCGCTGGTGGCGGCCGTCGCTCTGAGCGCTCAGGAGAGGAAGCCCGTGGACGTCTCAACCCTCGGACCGCAAGTGGGGGAGCGGGTCCCCGACTTCGCTCTTCCCGACCAGCATGGACGGATCCGGACGCTCGATTCGATCGTGGGCGAGAAGGGGGCGATGATCCTCTTCCACCGCTCGGCCGACTGGTGACCGTACTGCAAGGCGCAGCTCGTGGAGCTGCGGGAACGGTTCGAGGAGTTGCAGGCGGAAGGGCTGGGCGTTGCCGCCATCAGCTACGACTCGGAGGAGGTGCTCACCGCCTTCGCCGAACGCCACGGCATCACGGACGTGCCGCTGCTGTCCGATGACGATTCCGCGGCGATTCGCGCCTTCGGCATCTACAACCACGTCGCGGAAGAGGGCCTCGGCCCAAACGCTGAAGACCCGCAGGTGAAGGCCGACGTGCTGCGGTACGTGGCGGTCTTCGGGGCCCTCCCGATCGCCGTCGGCACTCCGTTCCCCGGGACGTTCGTCGTCGACCGGCAGGGGCGGGTGACCGCGCGCTTCTTCGAGGAGTTCTACCGCGAGCGGAACACGGCCGCGAACATCATGCTGAAGCTCGGCACGCCGATCTCCGGCATCGCCGGCTCCAGCGGCGAGACGGCCCATCTAGAGATCAGCGCCTCGCAGAGTGATCCCGCCATCACGGTCGGCAGCCGCTTCCACCTGGCGCTCGACATCACGCCTAAACCCGGCATGCACGTCTACGCGCCGGGGGCCGGCGATGCCGGGTACCGGGTCATCGGCTTGACGCTCGATGTACCGAGCTTCCTGCGGCTTCTGCCGACCGACTATCCAGGGTCGGAGATCTACTACTTCCAGCCGCTCGACGAGCGCGTGCCCGTTTACCAGGAGCCGTTCCGGCTGGTGCAGGAAGTCGTGGTCGAGGGCGACCGCGAGTCCTCGGCGAAACTCGCCGAGATCGACGCGCTGACGCTCACGGGGCGCCTGGACTACCAGGCATGCGACGACGAGATCCGCTACGACCCGGCTTCAGTGCCACTGACCTGGACGCTGACCGTTTCGCCGCTCGACAGGCGGCGGGCGGTGGCCGCGGGTCGGTAGTGGGGCGACGTCTGTGAGTCGCTGGGCCGAAACAACGCTGGCGGAGCTGTATTGTTAGAGTAGTTGGCCTTAGAGGCGGGCGACTTGACTGGGAGGTCGACCCTGGCGCCCTGACCGTCGGTGCGCGTCATTCCGAGGAGCAACCCTGGCCCCATGATCTCGAAGCCGGATCGACCTCCGCTGAGTCCACACGGTGAATTGCCGCCTTTCCCCGAGGGCTGGTACTTCGTAGCCAACCGTGACTCGATTCAGCGCGAGAAGCTGATCGAGAAGACCTGGATGGGGGAGGAGATCGTCGCCTGGTGCGACGACGAGGGCCGGATCTGCGTGGCCGATGCCTTCTGCCCGCATCTGGGGTCGCACATGGGGCCGACGGTGGGCGGCGTCGTGCGTGACGGTTGTCTCGTCTGTCCATTCCACGGCTTCACCTTCGATTCGACCGGCCGGTGCGTCGCCACGCCGAACGCCCCGGCGCCGAGCGCCGCCAAGCTGAAGGTCTACGCAACCAGGGAGGTCCTGGGCATGGTCTTCGCCTGGTGGGGATACGCGGGCAGGCCCGCGCACTGGCATCTGCCAGAGGACCCGCTCGCCGGGCCGAAGTGGAGCGAACTGCGTTCCTGCGTCCTGCGCTTCCGGGGCCATCCCCAGGAAACGACGGAGAACTCCGTGGACGTCGAACATCTGGGCTACACGCATGGCTACTGCGATGTGCGCTCCGTCGGTTCGACGTTGGTCCACGGCGCCTACCTGAAGAGTTGCTTCGACTTCAGGCACACGCAGAGGATCGCGGGCCTCGCGGATCTCGCGTTCGATGTCTCGGCCGTCACGCACGTCCATGGGCTGGGTTACTCGTTCGTGGAGTTCGTGGAGAAGTCCATCGGCATGGAGTCGAGATTGTGGGTGCTCGCAACGCCCGTCGACGGCACGCTCGTGGATGTGGTGTTGGTCAGTCAGGTACGAGAGATCCGCAAGCCGGGACGGTTCTTCGCCGGCTTCGGGTTCCTGCCGGTGAGCCTGCGCCACAGACTGATGAACCGCATTGCCCTGAGCCAGGAGAGGCGGTTCGTCCTGCAGGACGTCGTGATCTGGGAGAGGAAGCGGTACCGCGCTCCGCCGCGGCTGAGCCGGGCCGACGGTCCTGTCGGCAAGTACCGCCAGTACTCGCGGCAGTTCTATCCGGAACTCGAGTCGGAGCGCAGGCGTACGCTGCGAGCGATCTGAAGGGCGGGGGCGCGCCGGAGGATCGCCGGAACCAGGACAGATCATGAGATTCGCCGAACAGCTACTGCTGCTCTTGCACAGCCAGGACACCGGGTACTTCGTGCCCATTCCGGAGTGGAGGATGTCCTGTGCCCTGGCCGGCGCGGTGCTCATGGACCTCGCGCTGGAGGACCGGATCGACTCGGACCTGAAGACCCTGACCGTCGTCGATACGACGCCCACCGGCGACAGCCTGCTGGATCCCTCGCTGGAGGATCTTGCCAGCGAGGACCAGGCTCATCCACCGCAGTACTGGGTGGAGCGGTTGGCCCGGCGGGGCGACCAGATCAGCGACGAAGCGATAGAGAGGCTGGTCCGGAAAGGCATCTTCGAATCCGACGACGGCGGTTTCTGGACCCTGTCGAAGAAAGTGACCCGCACTGGCCGCTATCCGCTGGTCGACGGCTGGGCGGGAGAGGAGATCAAGGGACGCATCTTCCGCACTCTCCTGGACAAGGAGCTCCCGGACCCCAGAGACATCGTGATCATCGGCCTCGTCCACTACTGCGACGGCTTCAGAGCCATGATGGAGCCGGAGGAGTACCAGGCCGCCGAGGAGCTCATCGAGCTCTACAGCAACATGGACCTGATCGGCAGGGCGATCGGCCCCGCCGTACGCAGCTCCTACCGCCCGCCGGCCAGCATGCGCGGGTCACGCCGGCGGCGGGCCATGCCGACGGTGGGGCTCCGTGATGCTCTCGCCTCGAAGTCGTTCCGTGCCGCGAACCTGCCCAGGTTCTTCGCGGAGACTGCCCAGGAGCTGGGCCCGGTCTTCGAGTTGAGGTTCCCGGGCAGGCGACTGGTTGTGCTTGCCGGTGTCGAGGTCAACAGGTGGATGGCCAAGAAAGGCCGTCTCCATCTCCGGACGCGCGACTATCTCGAGGACTTCCAGCAGGAGTGGGGCACGGCGCGCTCGATCGCCAGCATGGACGGGGCGGACCACTTTCGCATGCGCAGGGTGGTTCGGGCGGGCAATTCCCGAAAGGTCGTCGAGGACCGGCTCGACGAGCTGCTGGCGCTTTGCCGGGGCTCGTTCAGGAGTTGGGGAGTGGGCAACGTGCTCCCCGGCGAGATGACCTGCCAGCGCCTGGCCGGCGCGCAGGTCGCGCGACTGAGCGTGAGCTTCGATCCCCCGCTCGACCTTCTGGATGAACTGATGTACTTCGAGTACCGGGCGCTGATGGTCCACGCCCAGGGCGTGCTGCCGAAGTTCATGCTGCGGACGCCGAGGATGAAGCGCTACAAGCGGCGCGTGCTGGAGCTCTACGCCATGATCCACGCGAGCCACACCGAGGCGCAGCGGGCCGGCAAGCGGCGAGACCTTGTCGACGACCTGATGGAGTTGCACCACGCGGATCCGCAGTTTCTGCCGGAGACCGACCTGGGGTTCGCGTTCATCGCCCCGATCATCGCCGGCCACTACACGGCCAGCGCGGTGGCTTTCTCCATCTACGAACTGCTGCGTCACCCGGACTACCGGGAGCAGATCGTCGCCGAAGCCGACGCGATGTTTGCGGACGGAGACCCGACCGCGGCGGACGTGACTCCGGAAGCGACCGATGCGGCGCGCCGCTTTGTCATGGAAGTACTGCGGCTCCACGAGGTCGTTCCGGCGCACGTGCGCACGGCCATGAACGCATTCGAGATCGAAGGCATCGAAGTTCCCGCTTCCAGCAGGATACTGGTCTCCTTCTCGGCGCCGCACCACATGGAGGAGTACTTCCCGGAGCCGGAGAAGTTCGACATCGACCGGTACCTGGAGCCGCGCAACGAACACAGGGGGGCCGGGATCTACGCGCCCTTCGGCGTCGGGACGCACGTTTGCGGGGGCTCGAGCTGGACTCGGCTGCAGATGGTGATGAACCTGTTGATGATCGCGCGCTACCTGGAGCTGGAAACGGTGCCGCGCGACTACCGGTTGAGGCGGAGCCCGCTACCAAAGAACAGCGTCAACAGGAAGTTCAAGTTCCGGGTCACCGGACATCGGCATCCGCTCGAACGAGGCCAGTAGGTCGCTCGGGAGTCCGCGACGAGTGATGAAGGCGGGGACACGTCCGCGCAAGGTCGCCATCATCGGCGGAGGCGTTTCGGGCCTCGGCGCCGCCTGGGCGCTTCATCACAGCTCGGACCGATTCGATTTCCGGTTGTTCGAAGCGCAGGGTCAACTCGGCGGCAACGCGGTAACCGCCGACATGCCGCAGGATGACGGCGGCTCGATCCCCTTCGACATCTCCGTCACGGCCTGCATTCCCTCGGTGTACCACCACATTCTGCTGTTGCTGAAGGACTTCGGCATCGAGCTGCTCGACACGAGATTCAGCTACAGCGTGAAGTACCGGGGCCAGGTCTACGCTCACGACTTCGATTCCGACATCCGGGAGGAGCTCCAGCCCGAGATCGAGAAGTTCCAGCGGCTCCTTAGGCGTCTCCACTGGTTCGGCCGGCTGACCCATTCCCGGTCGAGATTCCTGAACGCCCTGAACCCGTACAACTACATCAGCATGGGGACGGTGCTGAACTGGGGCGGCTTTTCCGGCGACTTCCGGTACAAGGTCTTGAAGCCGATGTTCGTCAACTTCCTGATGGCGACGAACGTGTTCGACATGCCGGCGTCACTCTTCTCCAGGTACCTCGAGTTCTTCGACATCGAACGCGCCACGCCGATGCAGACATGGGACCAGGGGACACGCCGTATCTACGAGAACCTCTCAGCCGGCTTCCGGGAGAAGATCTACCTCAACCGTCCCGTCCGCAAGGTGTACCGCCGGCCGTCAGGTGTCGTCGTGAAGGACGAGGAGGGGGTGGAGGAGACGTTCGACGAGGTCGTCTTCGCCTGCAACGCGAACCAGACCCTGATGATGCTGGACAGCCCGTCGCTCCTGGAACGCTACATCCTCTCGTCGATTCGCTACGAGAGCGAACTCCACAACCACACGATCGTGCATTCGGACGCCTCGGTGCTGCCGGAGAGCGAGGTGAAAGCGCTGGAGACTCGCAGCAACCACATCGAACAGTACGGCTCAAGACCGGACAACTACGAGATCACGTACATCATGCACAACCAGCAGCCGTGGGCCCATGGTTCCGACAAGCCCTGTCTGGTCACCTACAACCCGATCAGCCGCATCGATGAGAGGAAGATCGTCAAGCGGTGGTGGTTCCAGCACGTTGTCCATGACGTGCGCCATGTCGCCCTGCTCGTGCCGTTGTTCCGCTTCATCCAGGGCAGGAAGGGCGCCTGGCACTGCGGCGCCCACACGTTGATCAACAGCCAGGAGACGTGCTTCGTCACCGGCCTTGCCGCGGCGAGACAGATCGGCGCGGACTATCCCTTCGACGACCGCGACGCACGGCGGTCGTTCAACCACTACGGCGGCGTCATGTACGGCTGGCGACTGCGGAAGGCGAAGGGCTGACGAGGGCGGCAGGCGGCTACTTCGCGAAGCTGTTCGACGATCCGGAACTTCAGCTTCGCGCGAGGTTTCATGTTCGGGATCGGATTGAACTGAAGCCGGTAGTCCCTGGGAACGACCTCGAATCTGAAGTGGCGGGCGATCATCAGGACGTTGATCGCCAGTTGCAACTCCGTCTGCCGAAAGCCGAGGCACCTGTGGGTCCCCAGGGCGTCGGGCCGCCTTATGCGGCCTCAAGGGCGGGGTCGGGGGCCGGGCGCCGGGAGGTCAATCGCAGATGAATCGTGTACAGGGCCGGTACGAGCAGCATCAGAAGAGAGGTCGTGATCGCGATGCCGCAGCCGAGCGAGGCGGCAAAGGGAACGAGGAACTGTGCCTGGATCGACGGTTCGAGAATCAGAGGCGTGAAGCCGAGGAAGGTGGTCAGTGAAGTCAGCATGATGGGACGGAAGCGGCACTTGGCGCCTTCAACAATCGCGTCCTTGGCGGAAAATCCCTCCCTGAGTTCCTGATCGATGAAGTCGATCATCACGAGAGAGTCGTTGACGACGACGCCCGCGAGGCCGAAGAACCCCATGAAGGAGACCGCGCTCAAGGGGATCCCGAGGAACAGGTGACCCAGAATCACGCCGATGAACCCGAACGGGATCACGGCCATGACGAGGAACGGTTTGGTGTAGGAGCGGAGGGGGATCGCCAGTAGCGCGAAGATCATGAGCAGGGCGATCGCAAACCCGCGATAGAGCGCGCCCAGGGAATCGAGCTGCTGCTGCTGTTCGCCCCCGAAGCTGTAGGTCAGGTTCGGATCGGCGGCCGTCAGTTCCTCGAGAATGACGTTCTCCAGAATGTCATTCGCCTCCCCGCCGGAGATCACGGTCGTATCCACGTCCGCGGTGACCGTGACGACACGCTGGCCGTCCTTGCGGCTGGCGGCGGGCGGCGACGTGCCCGAGCTCAGCGAAGCGACCCGACTCAGGGGGACTTCGGCCCCGCCGGGTGTACGGAGAAGGTACCCCTCGACATCGGTGACCGCGTTGCGGTCAGCGGCCGGCAGACGCACATAGACCCGGACCTCTTCCCGGCCTCGCTGAACCCGCAACGCCTCTTCACCGAAGAACGCGGCTCGCGTCTGCCAGGCCAGGTCGTCGAGAGTGAGACCGAGGGTTCGCGCCTCCGGCAGCAACTCGAGCTGGAGTTCCGGGACGCCGGGTGTGTGATCCGAACGGATGTCGAAGACGCCTCCCACCGCCCGGAGTTCGTTGACGACGGAATCGGCGATCTCAGCCAGGCGCGCGGGATCGGGGTGGGACAGAACCGCCTCCACGGGGTTGCCCAGGTCGATGACCTGGCCGCTGAAGGTCACGCCGCGGACGTAGGGCAGGACACCCACCTCTTCGCGCCATGCCTGAACGACGTCGCCGCTGGTGATCTGCCGGTGCCGTGCACCCAGGAGCTTGAAGTCGATCGTGGCGATGTTGGCTTCGGGGTTCAGGGTGGGCTCCGGATTGAGGCCGCCGCCCTCGACTCGCGGTCGCTGGCCGACGGTCACGGTGACCCCGGAGAGCAAGGGGGGCGCATCGCCCGGCCGATCCTGAGAGAGTCGTTCGATCGCGCGGTGGCCTGCCGCCTCCAGTTCCTGCGCCACCTCGTACGTTCGCTGCGCGGTCGTCCCGTCGGGCATCTCCAAGCTGACCGTGGCGAAGTCGCCCTCGACGTTCTCCGCGAAGGTGGCCGGCACGATGCCGGCCGGCACCAGGGCAACGCAGACCACGAGCAGCCCGACGCCGCCCGCGATCGTCACCCCGGGGTGAGCCGTCGCGAAACGGAGGCCATGGTCGAGCGGGCCCTGCAGGAACCGGTTCAGCGCGCGATCCACGCCGCCCTGAATCCGCGCCGCGACCCGATCGACCGGGCCGGTCGGCTTCCACTCCGGACCGTGCAGGTGAGACAGGTGGCGGGGCAGCACCAGCGTCGATTCGACCAGGGAAAACAGCAGCATGGCGATGACGATGATCGGCAGCGCTCCCCAGACCTCGCCGATTCCGCCGGGGATGAAGAGCAGGGGGATGAACGCCACGACCGACGTGAGCACGGCGAAGGTCAACGGCGCCAGGATGCGTCGCGTGCCGCGGATCGCGGCGGTGAGCCCCGGCGTGCCCCGCATGCGTTCGTAGTGGATGTACTCGGCGACGACGATGGCGTCGTCGACGACGATGCCGATGGCGAGGACGAACGAGAAGAGGGAGATGGCGTTGATCGCCAGGTCGAGCGCCAGCATGACGGCCAGGGCGCCGATCCCCGAAACGGCGAGGCCGACGGCGACCCAGAAGGCGATCCGGAGTTCGAGAAACAGACCCAGCGCGATGAGGACCAGCAGGAGGCCCAGAGCGCCGTTCTTGAGGAGAATGCTCGCGCGTTCGGTGTAGGCATCCGACTCGTCATTCCAGACGGTCACTCCCAGGCCGTCCGGAAGCGAGGGAGTCAACACGTTGTCCACGTACTCCAGGACGGCGTTGGCGACACCCATCGCGTGCTCGTCTTCGGCTCTAAAGACCTCGATGAAGGCGGCGGGCATGTCCTGGTGCCGGACGATCAGGTCGGCATTCTGAAAGCCGTCGTGCACCTCGGCCACGTCACCCAGGCGGACCGCCGTGCCGTCGCTCTTGCTGAGAAGGATGATGTCCTCGAAGTCCTGCTGCTCGTAGCGCTGGCCCAGGGTTCGAACCCGGACCTGCGATTCCCGCGTATCGATGCTGCCCGCGGACAGCTCCAGGGAACTGCGGCGAATCGCAGCGGCTACGTCGCTGAGTGTGAGTCCGAGCGCTCTCAACCGCCGGAGCGGCACTTCAACCGAGACTTCGTAGTTCCGCACGCCGCTGATGTCGACCTGGGAAACCCCGGGAAGCGAAGTGAGCTGATCCTCGATCTGGTAGGCGAGTTCCTTCAGCGAGCGCTCGGAGATATCGCCGTAGAGGACGAGCCGGATCATGCTCTGCCGGTTCGTCATCTCCCTGAACTGGGGGCGTTCGGCGGCGCCCGGAAACGACTGGATCCGGCCGACGGCGGACTCGATGTCGTCCTGCGCCCTGGCCATGTCCGTGCCCGACTTCATCTCGACCCTGACGGATGCCATGCCGGGGGCCGCCACGGACTTGACCGCCTTCACGTCTTCCAGACCGCTGACCTCGTCCTCGATCTTGACGACGATCGACTCCTCCACCTCCTCCGGCGTCGCGCCCGGGTAGGCCATCGTGACCTCGATGTGGTTGAAGGGGACGGTGGGCCACGCCTCCCGCTCGAGACCCGTCAGCGCCACGAGTCCCGCGGCGATGATGGCCCACATCAACAGGTTGGCGGCAACACCGTTGCTCGCCATGTAGGCGATCGGTCCGGGCCGCTCGCCGTGGCTGCTGCCGTCGTTGGAAGTCACTTGTGTTCCATGAGTTTACCGCGACGACGGCGGCTCGGCCGGCGCTAGCGGAGCGCGGCCTTCCAGAAGGCCATCATGTCCTCGTGGAACGCCCGCGCCTGGTCGCCGGTGGTGCCGATTCGGGCGCCCCTGCGGCCGTAGGGCGACTTGACCTGGTAGATCATCGCGTCGCGTTCGGTGAAGCCGGGATCGGCCTCGCCGGTCACCGGATGCACGAAGGCGCCGTCGTCGCCGATGTAGATCGTCGGAGACCCCGGACTGACGGATGCGTCCGGGACCAGTTCCACCGGCGTGTCTCGGTCGAAGCTGTGGTGCGTGTCGGGAAAGAGCCGGAAGCTGGCGTCGCATCCGCAGAGGGTCATCGCGTGCATGTGGGCCTGGACCTGGAGCGGCAGGCACCACTCGTCCAGATCGCCAATGACGGAGCGCACGACGGTGCGGCCGACGTCGGGCCGCAGGAACTGGAACCCCGACCACGGGTAGGCGGCGTAGACGGCGGCGAGTTCGGGCGCCCGTTCCGGGCCGACCAGGGGAGCGAGGCAGGCCGCGGACAGCACCGCCGATCCGCCGCGGCTGTGACCCTGGGCACCGATGCGCGTGGCGTCGACGTCGGCTCGCCGGACCAGGACCGCGGCGGCCGCGAGCACGTCCCAGGCGCTGGCCGCGAACGAGTACTGCGCCTGGTTGGCGACGGTGGAGGTCACGCCGCGCGTGCCGAACGGGTCGATCACGCAGCAGGCGATCCCGGTTTCCGTCAGCAGGTCCGCCTTGGCGACGTGCGAGGGCGCGACGCCCAGGCTTCCCGGGACGACGATCACGACAGGCCACGGCCCCGTTCCGGGCGGCAGGAACAGGCCGCCGAGGATCTCCGTGACCGGCATGGCGTCCGGCTCGGAGATCGCCTGGTGGAAGCCGGTTGGATCGGCGGTCGGGATGCGAAGCGTCTCGCCCGCGATGCCGTTGCCGAGGACGACCGGTCCCTCGGTCAGGCTGACCGTCGCACTGCTGCTTGCTGGCACTTGAGCTCCTCCTTCACGACGTCGGCTGTTCGGGCCGGCAGCTTACGCGCTCGCGGCAGAGCTGGCCGCCCGAGCGGAGCCGGCCTTGCGGCCGGCGCGGGTTTCTGGCCGCCTGCGGCGGCAGCCGGCGGGGACGCCGGCGCACCCAGTTCCTGCAACACCGTTGTAGGATCAGACGATCCATCGAGGAGAAAGCCACGCGCGGAGGAAAGTCAGTTCTGTTGGCGTGTCTGGCGCTGCTGATCCCGGGCTTCGTCCCGGGCGGCGCCGTCGCCGGTTCGTTCGAGGCGGATGTCGAGCCGCTGTTCGAGGCGTCGTGCCTGACGTGCCACGTCGGGACGGAGACGACGCCGCTCGACCTCAGCGTTCTCGGTCGCGACCTGGCCGACCGCGCTCGACTCCCTGAAGGACGCGCTGCTCGAAGCGAACCGGGCCGAGCGGGCCGGTCAGCGGACGCCGCTCCGCCGCCTTACCAGGCTGGAGTACGAGTACACGATCCAGGACCTGCTGGGGATCGATCCCGACGTCGCCGCGAGCCTGGCCAATGACCTGCCGGAAGAGACGGACACCGGCGGCTTCGACGTGGTGGCCGAGAACCAGGGCATCTCGCCGCTCCATGTCCGCAGTTACCTGACGGCTGCGGCCGGCGCGCTCGACGAGGCGCTCAGGACCGGCTCGCGGCCCGAGACGCGAACCGTCGAGATCGACTACCGGAAGTCGCCCTACCTGAACCGGAACTCGGTCGGCGAGTACCTCGGCGCCGGCATCGTCAAGATCGTCGACGACGCGGCGGTCATGTTCTTCGAGGGCGGCTCGACCTACACCTTCCACAGCATGACCGAGGGCTTCCTCGTCGACATGCCGGGCCGCTACCGGGTCACGATCGACGCGTACCCCTACCAGGCGACGTCGCCGATCACGCTGACCCTCTTCCACGGCAACCAGCAGGGAGTCGCGACCGCCGCGCTGAACAGCCTGATCGGCTCGTTCGACCTGGTGGAACCCGAAGGACGCGTCGTCGAGGTCACTCCCTACCTCCGGCCGCGCGATCTGGTCGCTCCCTCGCTGGCCGACGCCTACCGGCCGCCGGACGACAAGGTCTCGTACTTCGCGGCGGACCGTAATGTCCAGAACTATCCGTGGGAGGGCATCGCGTTCCGGACGATGACGATCGAGGGGCCGCTCTTCGACGACTGGCCGCCGCGCAGTGCGCGGGAACTGCTCCCCGGGGTCGAGTTCGACGACGCCGGCGAACCCGTGCTCACGAAGGATTCCCACGAGCACGTCGCTGATGTCGTGGCGGGCTTCGGGCCGCGCGCCTTCCGGCGGCCGCTCACGGAGGGCGAACTGGAAACCTACGTGGCGCTGGCGAAGCCAGCCTTCGAAGAGGGACTGCCGTTCATCGAGGCGGTCCGTGAGCCGTTGCGCGCCATGCTGATCGCTCCGGCGTTCGTGTACCACGTCGGGGGCCGGGGAGAGCTGGACGACTTCCAGGTTGCGACGCGGCTCTCCTACCTGCTCTGGCGTTCGATGCCGGACCGGGAGCTCTTCGATCTGGCGGCCGCCGGCCGCCTGTCGGAGGACGACGTACTGGCAAGCCAGGTCGACCGGATGCTCGACGATCCGAAGAGCGAACGGTTCATCGACGACTTCGCCGGCCAGGCGTTCCGCCTTTACGAGATGAACGCGACGACGCCCGACAAGGCGCTCTATCCCGAGTACGACAGCCGGCTGGGACAGGCGATGACCCGCGAGACGCAGCTCTTCCTGGCCGAGCTTCTCGCGGAGGACCTGAGCGTCGGCAACCTGATCGACTCCGACTTCACCTTCCTCAATCGCCGCCTCGCCGAGCACTACGGCTTCGAGGGCGTCACCGGCCAGCAGATGCGCAAGGTGGCCATCCCAGCGGACAGTCCCCGCGGCGGCCTGCTGACCCAGGCAAGCATTCACAAGATCACCGCCAACGGCACGACGACGTCGCCGGTGCCGCGCGGCAACTTCGTGCTCGCGAGTCTGCTCGGTCAGCCGGCGCCCCCGCCCCCCGCGGGCATCGAGGGCCTGGAGCCGGACACCCGGGGCGCGACGACGATCCGCGAGCAACTCGACAAGCACCGCACCGACACGGTTTGCAACAGTTGCCACCGCAACATCGACCCGCCGGGCTTCGCGCTCGAGTCCTTCGACCCGATCGGCGGCTTCCGCGAGGCGTACCGCATTCCGGGCGAGGAGGGCGCCGGCGGCTATCGCAAGGGACTTCCGGTGGACGTCACCGGGGTCACCCCGCAGGGGCAGGTCTTCGTCGGTATCGAGGAGTACAAGAAGCTGCTCTACGGCAACGAACTCGACCAGGTGGCGCGCCACATCGCGTCCCAGTTGATCGCCTTCGCCACGGGCGCTCCGGTCGAGTTCGCGGACCGTGAAGCGGTGGAGGACATCCTCAGCGAGCTCGCCGATGACGGTTATCCCCTGCGCAGCATGATCCGGGAGGTCGTCAAGAGCGATCTCTTTGACAACCTGTAGGTATCCGACATGTACAGATCGATCGACAGACGTACCTTCCTGCGCGCTTCGGGCGTAGCGCTGGCCCTGCCGCTGCTCGAGACGATGCAACCGTCGCTGCTTCGTGCCGCGACGACCGGCGCGCCGCGCCGGATGGTCAACATCTGCAACACGCTGGGGATCTACCCGGAAGCGTGGCTGCCGAAGCAGACGGGCGCCGCCTACGAGACGACCGAGTACCTGCGGATCATCGACAGGCACCGTGAGCACTACTCGCTTTTCTCGAACTTCTCTCACGAGGACCAGACCGGCCGCCAGCCCCACAACTCCGAGGTCACGTTCCTCACGGCGGCCCGCGGCCCCGGGCGGGACGGCTTCAGGAACACGATCTCGATCGACCAGGCGGCGGCCAACCACCTCGGCTACGTGACGCGTTTCCCGTCGGTCACCTTGGGCACCGCGAGCGGGCAAAGCCAGTCCTACACGGCGAACGGCGTGATGATCCCGGCGGAGATCAGCCCGGCCCGGCTGTTCAAGAAGATGTTCCTCGCCGGCGAGCCGGAGGAGGTCGAGCGCGAATCGCGCAATCTGGCGAGCGGCGGCAGCATTCTCGATCGCGTCAAGGCCGAGGCTTCGGCGCTCCGCCGGCGCGTGAGTTCGGCCGACCAGGTCCGGCTCGACGCCTACTACGCCGCGGTGCGCACGGCCGAGCAGGAACTGAACGAGGCCGGTGCCTGGCTCAAGCGGCCGAAGCCGGTGGTCGTCGAGGATCAACCCACGGACATTTCGGACAAGGCGGACCTGATCGGCCGCATCAGACTGCTCTTCAACATGGTTCCCCTGATCCTGGAGACGGATTCGTCCCGCGTGATCAGCATCATGATCCAGGATCACGGCGTCGTGCCTCAGGTCCAGGGCGTGAACGGTTCCCATCACAACCTGTCCCACCACGGTCAGGACGAGGCGAAGATCGACCAGCTCAAGAAGATCGAGGCCCGGATCATTGGTCAGTTCGACGGTCTGCTGACAGAGCTCCGGGAACGTGGCGACAGCCACGGCCCACTGCTCGATTCGACCACCGTCCTGTTCGGTTCCAACCTCGGCAACGCGAACTCCCACGAGCCGAAGCACCTGCCGATCCTGGTCGCCGGCGGCGGCCTCCGTCACGGCAAGCACCACCGGCACGAGGGCGATCACGACGCGCCGCTCAGCAACCTGTTCGTGACCCTGCTGCAGGCGATGGGCGTGGAGACGGACCAGTTCGGACAGAGCAGCGGCTCGCTGACCTGGTCCTAGGGCAGCTAGACGCTGCCGGGCGGGTCGATTGGAGCAGCATCAGGCGCTTCGTGGCGTCCGCGTCCTTGAACTGGCCGACGGCGTCGCCGCGGCCTGTTGTGCGCGGCAGTTCGCGCTGTGGGGCGCCGACGTCGTCGTGCTGGAGCGCGAGGGCGGCTCGCGGCTGCGACGGATGGGGCCGCATGGCGGCGAAGGGGTTGCCCGGGAGTCGCTTCTCTGGCAGTTCGTCGCCGCGAACAAGCGGGCGATGTCGCTGTCCTCCGCGAGTCCCGACGAGGACGCGCTGCTGGACCTGCTGCGGCGCGCCGATGTTCTCGTCACCGACTGGGCCGACATCGATCTGGAGCGTTGGAACCTGACGCTCGATGGTCTCCGGGAGCAGCTCCCGGGACTGGTTCTCGTGTCCGTCTCGCCGTTCGGCCTGGACGGCCCCTACGCCGGCCTTGCCGGGTCGGAGCTGGTGGTCCAGGCGCTGTCGGGCTACGCCTTCCTCAACGGCGACAGGGGGCGCGCCCCGCTGAAGGCGCCCGGGCACATTCTGGGCTACGCCTGCGGCGTCAGCGCCTTCGTCGCCGCTCTCGCGGTGCTCGTCTCGCGACTCGAGAGCGGGCGAGGGCGGTTCATCGAGGTTTCGGCCTTCGACGTGATCGCGGGCATCCTGCCGCTGCTGCCGATCGAGTACGGCGGCGTGCCTCCCCAGCGGGAGGGCGGCTCGACGACCGGTGTGCGGGCCCATCGCTGCCGTGACGGCTGGGTGGCCTTCATGCCTCCGCTGGAGGAACAGGTCGCCGACTACGGCGCGGTGCTCGGCGTCGACGAGAAGGAGTGGCCTCCGATCGAGGACGGTGAGGAACCGCCGGCATGGCGTCGGAGGCTGATCCCCTTGCTGGCCGGCAAGGTGCGGGACAAGTCGGCGGACGAGGTGTTCCACGGCCTGCTGAGGCGGCGCGTCGTGTGCGGCAAGGTGCTGTCGCCGGCCGACCTTCTGGACGACGAGCATCTGGCCGCTCGCGGCTTCTTCCGGACACTCCGCCATCCGCGGCTCGGCGAGCTGCCGTTTGCGGGGCCCCCGGCGACCCTGGGCCGCACAGGACCCGCTCCGCCGGCTCCGGCCCCCGGCGTATGTGAGCAGATCGATCCGTCGCGGCTCGACTGGAGCCCGGCCGGGAGGACCACACCAGACGGCGGGGCGGGCGAAGCCCCGCCGCTCGACGGAGTGGAGATCGTCGACATGACCCAGGCGTGGATTGGCCCCTACGCCGCGATGCTGCTGGCGGATCTTGGCGCCGACGTGATCAAGGTCGAATCGCATCAGCGGCCCGACGTCTGGCGTCGATGGCTCGTGAATCCGAAGCCGGCGGGACACGTACTCGGCGGCCATATCAACACGAGCCCCTACTACAACAGCGTCAATCGCAACAGGCGGTCTCTGTGCCTGGATCTCAAGACCGGGGAGGGCCGGGACCTGCTCAGGCGCCTGATCGCCGATGCCGACGCCCTGATGGAGAACTTCACGCCCCGGGTCATGGAACGGTTCGGCTTCGACTGGCCGGCCGTGGAGAAGCTGAATCCCAGCCTGGTGATGACCTCCTGGTCGGGCTTCGGCAAGACCGGGCCACTCAGCGACTACAAGGCGAACGGAACCTCGATCGAGGCGCTTGCCGGCTGG
>JAPVWO010000233.1 GCA_027493375.1 Candidatus Multivorans thiocomprendens
TGCTGCTCGGCTGCCGGCAGCCGGAAGCGCTGGAGGCGATCGCGGAGGCGGTTCTGTAGGTAGGAAGTGCGTCTTTCCTGGAACGAAATCAAGGTCCGCGCAGCAGCGTTCGCCAAGGAATGGCGCGACGCGGAGTACGAGAAGGGAGAGACGCACAGCTTCTACAACGAGTTCTTCGATGTCTTCGGGGTCAGACGTCGCACGGTCGCGCGCTACGAGGAACACGTCCGGAAGCTGAACGACACGAGCGGCTTTATCGACCTCTTCTGGCCCGGCGTGCTGATCGTCGAGCAGAAGAGCGCGGGGCGGGACCTGGACAAGGCCTACGGTCAGGCAGGGGAGTACTTCGATGCTCTCACCGAGAGGGAGCGGCCGCGGTACATCCTGGTCAGCGACTTTCAGACCTTCGAACTGCACGATCTTGGCGAGCGGGCGGTAAGGAGATTCAACCTCCAGGATCTACGCGCCAACGTCGAGAGCTTCGGGTTCATCCTCGGCGTCGAGCGCCGGGTGTTTCGCGACCAGGATCCGGCGAACGTAGAAGCCGCCGAACTGGTCGGCAGGGTCCACGACGCGCTCGCTGCAGCTGGCTACGCTGGACCCGATCTGGAGCGCTTCCTGGTCCGGCTCGTGTTCTGTCTCTTCGCAGACGACACGGGCATCTTCGAACCCCGAGACATCCTGTTCGACCTCTTGGAGAGCCGGACCAGCGACGACGGCGCGGACTTCGGTCTTTGGCTCTCGCAGTTGTTCGAGGTCCTGAACACTCCCGCCGAGAAGCGTCAAGCCACGCTGGACGAGGACCTCACCCGCTTCCCCTACGTCAACGGCGACCTGTTCGATGGGCCTCTGGCCATCCCGTCCTTCGACGCTTCGATGCGCCGGGCTGTTCTCGATGCTTGCAGTTTCGACTGGTCCACGATCTCGCCCGCGATCTTCGGCGCCCTGTTCCAGTCCGTCATGGCGCCTGCGGAGAGGCGCGCGAAAGGGGCGCACTACACGACCGAAAAGAACATCCTGAAAGTCATCGAACCGTTGTTCCTCGACGATCTCCGTGCCGAGTTCGAACGGCTTTAGGATCGCAAGGACGGTCGGCGCCGGGCTGACCTATTGGGATTCCAGCGGAAACTCGGCGAACTGGCGTTCCTCGACCCGGCCTGCGGCTGCGGCAACTTTCTGATCATCGCCTACCGGGAGTTGCGACGCCTCGAACTCGAGGTCTTGAAGGAACTCTATGCCGGCCCGATGTTGGACACGCTCGCCGATCGTATGTCCGTCATCGATGTGGACCAGTTTCACGGCATTGAGATGGGCGAGTTCCCGGTTCGCATCGCGGAGACAGCCTTGTGGATGATGGACCACATCATGAACAACCGGCTCAGTCTAGAGTTCGGCCAGACGTACACGCGGATTCCGCTCCGGAAGTCACCAAACATCGTTCACGCCGATGCACTGGAGATTAGCTGGGAGGACGTATTGCCGTCCGGGCGGTGCGACTTCGTGTTTGGCAATCCGCCGTTCGTCGGCGCCAAGTTCCAGTCCCCCGATCAGCGGGCCCAGATCCGCCGGATCGCCGATCTGGGGAAGGGCGGCGGCACGCTGGACTACGTCACGGCTTGGTTTCTGCTGGCCGGGGAGTACGTGCGTGGCAGCGAGATTCCTAGTACCGCTTCAGCCGCCCCGTTTGACGAATCCTCGCCGTCAGAGTCGGGAGCCCCGCGGAAGCAGGCCCGTATCGGTTTCGTGGCGACAAACTCCATCACGCAGGGAGAGCAGGTGGCCCAGTTCTGGCCGCTGATCTTCGACCGGCTCGGGCTCGAGATCGCGTTCGCGCACCGCACATTTGCCTGGGGTTCCGACGCCCGCGGCGTGGCGAAAGTCCATGTCGTCGTCCTCGGCATGACGCGAGCGGCAGATGCGCCGAGCAACCGGCGACTCTTTTCGTATCCGGACGTCAAGGGCGATGCCGAAGAGAGCCTGCACGCCACGATCTCGCCGTACCTGTTCGATGCGGGTGGCCTCGCGAATCCGCACTTGGTCGTTAGGGAGACTGCTCAACCGCTAAACGGCTGGCCGCCGCTGTTCAGCGGTTCCCAGCCGATCGACAACGGCCACTACATCTTCAACGCCGATGAACGAACGGACTTTCTGGAGTCGGAGCCGGCAGCCGCTCGGTTTCTTCGGCCCTACGTCGGCGCTCGCGAGCACATTCAGGGCCGCACCCGCTGGATTCTCGCTCTCCAGGACGCCGAACCGGCCGAACTGGCTTCGATGCCGTCTGTCGTTGAGCGAATGCAGGCCGTCAGGGCATATAGAGCCAAGAGCAAGAGGAAGAGCACCCTGGCTCTTGCCCGGTACCCTCGGCGCTACAACGTGGAGGTGCTTCCGACGGAGCGCTTCCTCGTTGTGCCGGAAGTCAGTTCGGAGCGCCGCGAGTACGTTCCTATCGGCTGGCTCGAACCGCCCGCGATCCCGAGCAACAAGGTTCGTATTGCCGAGGGCGCCACCAAGCCTCTCTTCGCGCTGCTCACGTCGGCCATGCACATGGCATGGCTACGCCAGATCGGAGGCCGATTGAAGAGCGACTACAGCTATGGGATCGGAATCGTGTACAACACCTTCCCGCCTCCGCCGGTGGAATCGGAGGTCCTCGAGCGGCTGACTCCGCTTGCCGATGCCGTCCTTTCAGCTCGGGCCGCGCACTCAGGCTCCACCTTGGCCGAACTCTACGACCCCGACTTCATGCCGGTGGACCTGCGCCGCGCTCACCAAGCCATCGACCGTGCCGTCGAACGCCTCTACCGTCGGCGTCGCTTCCAGACCGAGAGCGAGCGGCTGGAACATCTACTCGGACTCTACGAACAGATGCAGGCGCCGATTAGCGTCGAGGCCGCACGCGGATTCAGACGTCGGCGCAGGCGGCGGCCGACTAGGCGGCGGTAGGTCTCCGCCGCTTCGTCAGGGCCTGTCCGCTGCGCGAAGAGCTCTGGCTTCCGTGCGCGGTGCCGGGGCGCGAACGTCACGCAATCGGATCGGACGTGGAGCCTGCCGTGCACGGGCAGAGATTGAGTCCCTTCCGCTGTCTGCCGTTGACCGGCGACCTCAGATAGCGCTTCCGGCAGGCAGTTCTCTCTCTGGCAGGACATGTGCATTCCGCAGCGGCGGGTGGGGCGTCCCCAGCGAGCAGTGCGACCAGTAGTCGGCAGACGAGGTTTCTCATCTCGGAGTCGATCGGGTACTCGGCTCCGCCGTTCGGGTTGAACCGGTGCACCGCGAAGCCGAGAGGGCTGTCCATGAACAGCGCTTCGTGCAGGGCATCGTTTCGGATCGGTGCAATCCGGGTCGCGCGGGTCGTGGTGGGCGTCTGCGGGCTCGCCCATCCGGGCACGTCGAGACCGAGTTGATCACATGTCCACTTGATCCGGCTTGTGTGAGGGACGTCCTTCCTCAGCTTCTTGGAGCTAGCAACCAACCTGTAGCACGCGTCAAGGGCCGTGTAGAGGTAGATGAACCGCTCGAATTGGAGTGCCTGCGGATACTGACCGAGGAACAGGGCATGAACCGCCGCCTCAAATCGCAGAGGATTTCGCGTCTGGGGTGGGTTTGCCTTCCAGAACGAGTCGGCGAGTTCTAATGCCCGACTCAGGCTTTGACCGACCAAGACGAAGTCGACCAGCATTCCTCGGCGTATCGGCGTCGCGTCGAGGAATCCAGCCTCCTCCGTGGTCAGTCGCATGCCGACGAAGAACGACAGAACCCACACGATGAAGTCGAGATGAGCTATGGTCAAATTTCGTGTACGGTGGGTTGATCATCAGGCGGCGTTCCTGTTCTGATCGTCGTTCTCTGTTTGTTCGATGCCGTCAACGAAACGG
>JAPVWO010000234.1 GCA_027493375.1 Candidatus Multivorans thiocomprendens
GGTGGAAGGCCCTGACCCATCGTTCGAGGACCGGCGGCTCCAGCCCCCGGCTTCCGGCGACTCGGCCGATCGTTTCGCGGGCAGCCTCCTGCTTCTCCTGGTCGTCGCTCCAGCTCGGGTAGGCCTCCTCCGCGGCGAGCAGGTACTCGGCGAGGGCCGCGCGGCGCGGGCCACGCAGGACGTCGTTCTGCTCGCGGACGACCTCGTCGACCTTCTCCTGCGCCTCGGCGACCAGCCTCTGCGCCGCCTCGTACTCGGCGATCTCGTCTTCCGGGGCCAGTGGCCGCTCCAACCAGCGCATGCCGGCGGCGTCGCTCATCGTCTCGGTCGAGCGCAGGATGCCGGCCATCGCGTAGTAGTCGGCGGTGGGGATCGGATCGAACTTGTGGTCGTGGCAGCGGGCGCAGCCGACTGGCAGGGCGAGAAAGGCGCGCCCCAGGGTGTTTACCTGTTCGTCGACGATGTCGATCAGCATCTTGTCGACGTCCTGCTCGGCGAGCACCTTGGGGCCCAGCATCAGAAAGCCGGTGGCGGTGATCTGCTCGAAGCGCTGCGCGTCGGTCTCCGCCGGCATCAGATCGCCGGCGATCTGCTCGCGGACGAAGCGGTTGAAGGGCTTGTCGCGGTTCAGGGAGTCGACGACGTAGTCGCGGTAGCGGAAGGCATTGGGGAAGGCGATGTTCTCGTCCAGCCCGTTCGAGTCGGCGTAGCGGGCGACATCGAGCCAGTGGCGGCCCCAGCGTTCGCCGTAGTGGGGCGATGCGAGCAGCCGATCGACGACCCTGCCGAAGGCATCCGGGCTCTCGTCGGCGAGGAAGTCCTTGATCTCCGCTTCCGACGGGGCCAGGCCGACCAGATCGAAGGTCGCGCGTCGCAGCAGCGTGCGCTTGTCGGCTGGCGCGACCGGCGCGAGGCCGCGCTCCTCGAGGCGCGAGAGGATGAAGCGGTCGAGGTCATGGCTGACCCAGGCCTCGTTCCGGACCTCGGGTAGCGCGGGATCCTCGACCTTGCGGAAGGCCCAGTGCTCGCGGCCGGGGCCGTAGTCGAACGTCTCGGCGGTTCTCGTGGCCACCACCGTCTGCTTCCCGCCGGTGCGCGGGTCGGGCGCGCCGCGGCGGATCCACTGCTCGAAGTCGGCGATCACATGGGCCGCCAGCTTGCCGTCCGGCGGCATCTGGGTGAGACCCTCGTAGTGGAGCGCCTCGATCATCAGGCTGTCCTCGGGCGACCCCGGGACGATCACCGCGTCGCGGGATCGCCGCCGTGGCACTGGTAACAGCGCTCGACCAGGACCGGCCGGATCTTCGACTCGAAGAACTCGAGGTCGGCGGGATCGATCTCCGAGGCGTCGGCGACCGTTCCGACCGCCGCCAGCCAGGCTAGTAGGAAGGGCGCAGCGCGGATCATTGAGGACTCAGGATTGAACGGCGCAGTCTACCAAGCAGCCGGTCCCTGCTGGGTGCCGCTGCGGGATCTCGAGGCTCCACACTGGGTGCGCCGGCGTCCCCGCCGGCTGCCGCCGGAGGCGGCTTTGAAACGCGCCGGCCGTCGGGCCGGCTCCGCTTCCCGCCGCTCCTACTCCCTCGTCACATACACGTAGTAGGCGCTCGCGATGACCTCGCGCCCCTCTTCGAACCAGGTGTGCAGGGCGATGGTGCCCTCGGGCAGGGTCACCGTGAAGGTGGCCTCCGTGTCGTCGCTGTCGACCCGCGTCGTCAGCCCCTCGAAGCCGTAGGGCCTCTTGTCGCCGATGTCGAGGTGATGGTGGTCGCTGATGAACAGGCGTGCCGAGGAGATGGGCAGCGCCGTGCTGCCCTCGGGCGCCGACGCAAGCGGTACGTCGATCTCCCGGGGCCAGCGCCGGAGCGCGAACTCGTACTCGCCCGCTTCGGCCACGTCGAGCAGCCAGTACCCGGTCTTCCGGGTGCCGCGCCGAACCTGCGCCTGCTGATCGACGAAGACGTCGAGCCACTCGCAGCCGGTCAGCATCATGGGGTTCTCGATGTCGTCGCCGATGACGATCCGCTGGGGCTCGTTGGCGGTCGGGGCCACTTCGTCCCACCACTCGTACAGATGGTCCCGCATCCTGGCGACCACTTCGGGGTGCTGGTCGATCACGTTGGTGGTCTGCAACGGATCGGATTCCAGGTCGTAGAGCTCGCGGTCTTCGAGCAGGCGCCAGTGCTTCCACAGGACCCCCGCGTGACTCCGCGTGAGGATCGACTGGGTGTACGGCGAGGGGTAGTTGAATCCGGACGGCATCCGGCTGTAGTTGATGATCAGCATGCGGTCTTCGGGAACGCCGGCGTCGCCGCGCAGTACGGGCGCCAGACTCATGCCGTTGAAGTTCCGGGCGGCCGGCGTTTCGATGCCGGCGAGGTTGAGAAGCGTCGGCAGGACGTCCTGGACCTGGGTCAGGCCCGTCACGTCCCGCGGGTCCGCCAGGTCGCCGTTCGGCCAACTGATGAAGAAGGGCACCCGGTGGCCGCCCTCCCACAACTCGGTCTTCATGCCGCGCATGCCGGCGTTGAAGTAGAGCGGGCCGTGAGTGCTGCCGTTGTCGGTCATGAAGATGACGATGGTGTTCTCCCGAAGCCCTTCCTCCTCGAGGAACTCGGCGAGCCTTGGCGATCAGCGGACCGTGTGGCGTGTTGGGCGCGATGTAGGCGAGAAAGGGATCGCCGGACTCCGCCGAGCGTCGCATGAAGTCGATCGCCTCGTCGAAGAAGATGTCCGTGCAGTACCCCTTGAACGCCTGCCGCCTGCCATTGCGGATGTAGGTGTCGTCGAAGTAGTCGTTGCCCCAGAAGTCGGGCACGGAGCCGATGTGGGAGGAGGGGAACCACACGGTTTCGTCGAATCCGCGATCCTCGGGCCGGAAGGGGTAGTTGTCGCCGAGGTGCCACTTGCCGAACACCCCCGTCCGGTAGCCGGCTTCGGCGAAGACGTCGGCCATCGTGGGAATCTCGGGCCGCAGGAGCGCCCGACCGCTGCTGACGTTGATCGCGCCGTTGCGAGCGGCGTCCATGCCGGTCAGCAGTTGCCCGCGGGTCGGCGTGCACATCGGCGCCACGTGGAAGTCGTCCAGGCGCACGCTTTCGCCGCGCAGGCGGTCGACATGCGGCGTCTCGAGCACGGGGTTTCCGTGGGCGGACAGTTCGCCGTATCCCTGATCGTCCGTCATCACGAGAACGACGTTGGGCGGCTGGGCGAAGGCGGTCGCGGCGAGCGCGAACAGCAGAGCTCCGGGAAGAGACGTTGTTAGCCTCACGATCGAGTCTCCATGGTGGGTGCGTCAAGTAGCGAGCGTCGGCACCGCAGCGTAGCGGAGACGTTCGCGGACCCGGTGGCCGCGTGACCTCGTTCCGCGACCGCTACGGGCGCTGGGCACTCGTCGCCGGAGCCTCGGAGGGTCTCGGCGCCTCGTTCGCGGAGTGCCTCGCCGAGCAAGGTTTGGACCTGGTGCTGATCGCCCGGCGCGAGTCGTTGCTCGATGACCTCGCGGACAGGCTTCGCGAGCGGTACGGCGTCGAGGTGCGGCCGCTTGCGATGGACCTCGCCAGTCCCGATCTCGCCGGCGCACTGGCTGGCGTCACCTCGGACCTCGACCTGGGTGTACTCGTCTACAACGCCGCCTTCGTGCCGGTGGGGCGCTTCGTCGATGCCGACGCGGACGCGCTCGAGCGGGCCGTCGACGTCAACGTCCGAGCGCCGGTCGTCATGCTGCACACGCTGCTGCCGGGTCTCGAGCGGCGCGGCCGCGGCGCGGTGATCCTGATGTCCTCGCTGGCGGGCCTGCAGGGGACGGCGCGGGTGGCTGCCTACGCCGCCACCAAGGCATTCAACACCGTCCTCGGCGAGGGCCTGTGGCAGGAGCTCCGCGAGCAGGGCATCGATGTGGTTGCCTGCTGCGCCGGCGCGATTCCCACGCCGGGCGACAAGCGCTCGGGCAAGGGCCGGGTGCCGGGCATGCTCGACCCCGACGCGGTGGCTCGGCGAACGCTGGATGCTCTCGGCAAGGGTCCGCGGTTTGTTCCAGGTTGGGTCAACCGTCTGTTCGCCGTTCTGCTTACGCGCCTGCTACCGCGCAAAGCCGCGATCCGGCTGATGGCGGGCAACACCGGCGACAGGCGGAACCCACGTTGTCGCTGTCGGAGCAGGCCGCGGCGGAGTCAGCGCGCCTCATGGAGCAGGCCGCGGCGGAGTCGGCGCGCCCCATGGGGCAGGCCGCGGCGGAGTCGGCGCGGGAGGCCGCCGCAGCGTGGGCGAGGTTTGAAGCGGCATTCATGGAGACGGCAACGACGCATGCGGCGGCGTACAAGGTGAGCGCGGCTGTGGAAACGGGAGCGGCGACCATCGCGGAAGAAGAAACCGCGCACGCTGCGGTAAGGGCGGCAAAGAAGAGAGAGAACGAGGCGTTTAGGGCGTTTGAGCGATGGGGAGTCCCGCCGCCGGAGGGCGCTTACGACGCGCTGATCGACGCTTACGATGCGCTGATCGACGCCGCGGCGCTGGCTCCCGATAACGCCGAATCGTCTGGTCGCTAAGAGTCTTTCTCGCAGGAAGTGATGGCGAGCAAGTTCTTCTGGTCGAGCGTGGGCCAACTCGCCGCCAGACACTTCGCGAAGGAAGTCACCCTTAACGGATGGCACGGGCGGCCCCGGAAACTGAGTTTCGGAGAGTGGGGAGCCTTGATCGCCTGCGACGCCCACGACTCGCCCGCCGTTGGCGACCTCGTGCGCGTGCGCACGCGGACCGGGCGCGCCTGGGTCGCGACGATCGAGCGCATCGACCGCTCCGCACTGCTGCGAGACGGCCGTCGCGGCCTAGTCGTCGCTACCCGGCCTTGGCACGGGGACATCAAGCGCATCTACTAGCCCAGAACCCGCCCCGTCTCAAGATCGATCATTTGGCCGCGCGGCCTCCGCGGCCGCTTCCGGGACTCGGAAGCGGCACGGCGGCAGCGGTTGGAGGTGTGAGGCGCCGGCTGGGGCTGATTTCGACCTGAGCCTAAGCGAGAATCGCCACGCCTTCGGCGGCGGCCGCTTCGGTCAAGCGGCGGTCCAGACTCGCCAGAGCGCAGCCTTCGCGAATCGCCAGGGCCAGGTAGCTGGCGTCGTAGGCGGTCAGGCCGTGTTCGCGCGCCAGCGTCATGACGTGTCGATCGTCCGTTTCGGCGGCGCAGCGGATACGGAGCCTGCGCAGCCGCGACATGGAGGCGTCGGCGTGGCGGCCGTCGATGCGGCCTCGACGTTCGGCCGACAGCAGGAGATTCCGCAGTTCGTGCCAGAACACGTCCGGAACGGTCGCGTCCTCGACGCCCAGCCGATCCAGGGCGAGGTCTGCGAGCGCTGCCTCTTCGTCCGGCAGCACCCACGTGGCCGCGACCGAGGCGTCAGGCACGAACGCCATCAGCGTTCGTGCCCCTCGTGTCGCCAGGACAGGATTTCCGAGGTCGTCACGCTCTGTTGCTTGGCACGTTCCCGCCGCATCGTCGCGCATAGCGCGGCGTGCTCCTCGCCGTCGACGTGGGGGGTCACACGGGCGATCGGCTTCGACCCGCGGCAGATGACCACGTCCTCGCCCGCCTCCACCTTCACCAGCAATGCCGAAAGGTGCGTCTTGGCCTCGCCGATCTTCACGTAGCGTGTCATCTGCTCCTTGCTCCCTGGGCGATCCCGGCTCCCGATCAGGTTCGACGCGCTTGCACTCTAGGCTCGGAACGCTGCTTGGTCAAGTGCTTGGTTCGGTTCGGGTCGTGACAGTCGGGAGAAACACGGGGGCGATACGATGACGCTCCATGATGCACAACCTGACGCGGCTCTTCTTCCTGGCTGCCGCCCTGGTCGCGACCGCCGGCTTCGCCGGGGACAAGCGTCCGATGACGATCGTCGAACTGATCGACGTGGGAAGCCTCTCCCCTGACCAGCCACGAGAGTTCGGTACAGAGCTTCGAGTTCTCCCCGGACGGCGAGCACATCTTTTTCGTCGCTCCGGACCCGGAAACGCCGGAGGAGAAGAAGAAGGACGAGCTGAAGGACGACGTCTTCGCCTTCGACGAGGACTACAAGCAGCGCCACCTGTTCCGGGTCGCCTGGACCGGCGACGACCGGGGCGGCGTCGAGAGGATCACCGAGGGCGACTTCTCCGTGGTCGGCTTCCGAATCTCGGCGGACGGCGCGCGGATCGCGCACCACCGGGCGCCTTCGCCGCTCTTCGACAACCGCGACGAGGGCGAGGTCTGGCTCATGGATGCCGACGGCGGCAACGCCCTGCAGCTCACCGACAACACGGTGACCGAGTCCGGCGCCGAGCTGTCGCCGGACGGGCAGTGGGTGCTGTTCACCTCCACCTCCAGTGCCGATCTGGAGACCTACTACAACGGCAACATCTTCGTGGTGCCGGCCGCCGGCGGAGCGCACCGTCTGCTGTACGAGGACATGCCGCACGAGGTCAACGGCGCCCGCTGGGCGGACGCCGGCACGATCTACTTCACCGCGAACACCGGGGTGCGAAACCAGCTCTTCCGTGCCGCGGTCGGCGATTCTCAGCCGGTGCCGCTCACCGAGGGCGACCACGCGCTGGGCTCCTGGAGCTACTCGCAGCAAGCGGGCCTGCACGCGTTCGGGATCAACCGCCGCGAGAACGCCGGCGACATCCACGTGATGCCGGCCGGGGGCGGGACTCCGAGCAAGGTGACCGCAGCCTACGACTACCTCGACGAGACCTTCCTGCTGCCCCGCCAGGAAGCGATCCGCTGGCCGGGCGAGGACGGCGTCGAAGTCGAAGGCCTCCTCTACTACCCGCTCGACTACGAGGAGGGCAACCGGTACCCCGTGGTCGTGCAGACGCACGGCGGACCGGCGGCGTCCGACAAGTTCGGCTTCGGCCGCTGGTCCAACTACGTCCAGGTGCTGGCCGCCCGCGGCTACTTCGTCTTCAAGCCGAACTACCGTGGGAGTACAGGCTACGGCGATCCGTTCCTGCGCGACATGGTCGGCCACTACTTCCACCAGGCGCACCTGGACGTGATGACGGGTGTCGACCACCTGATCGAGCTTGGGCTGGTGGACGGCGACCGCATGGCCAAGATGGGCTGGAGCGGCGGCGGTCACATGACGAACAAGATCATCACCCACACCAACCGCTTCAAGGCGGCGTCCTCAGGCGCCGGCGCGGTGAACTGGATCTCGATGTACGGCCAGAGTGACGTGCGGACCTACCGCACCCCCTGGTTCGGGGGCACTCCGTGGCAGGAGGACGCCCCGATCGGGGTCTACTGGGAGAACTCGCCGCTCAGGGACATCTACAAGGTGACGACGCCGACCCTCGTCCTGGTGGGTGAGAACGACGTTCGCGTACCGCCGCCCCAGTCGGTGGAGCTGTATCGGGCGCTGAAGACGAACGGAGTGGAGACCCATCTGTACATCGCTCCGCGTGAGCCCCACGGCTGGCGGGAGCTCCGCCACGAGCTGTTCAAGGTGAACGTGGAGATCGACTGGTTCGAGCGCCACGTCCGGGGCATCGAGTACGAGTGGGAGACCGCTCCGGGGTCTGAAGAAGACGGGGCGGTCGAGGAGACCGGCGCGAGCACCGGCTAGTCGGGATGGATGTGCGCGAGACCGCCGGTGCGGCGGGCAGTGAAACCGGTAGCGCGAAGGGGCCGAAGATCCCGGTCGCGGTCTTCGTCGTCATCGTCGTCGGCCTCCAGACAGCGGCCTGGAACGTGGCGAGCTACCGGCTGCACGGAGGTATCGATCCGACCTACTTCGTGCTCAGCCTCTTCCTGTCGATCAACCTGTTGATCTGCTACTGGGAGGCCTGCCTGTACCTGCGGCGCGACTACATCGCACAACGGGCGGAGTACTGGCGGGAACGCGGTGCGGCGGCCGGCCGGCCGGCCGCCATCCTGTTCCTGTTCTCCGGGATCCCGGTCGGGAGCATCCTGTCGCCGACGGCATGGGCGGACGTCTGGGCGGCCTACTCCGTGTACGACGACGCCTACACGGACCGGCGAACCTTCGGCTTCAACTGCGACGTCGGCAACGGCTTCGCCACGCCGGTCCCGTCGATGATCCTGCTCCTCTCGATGACCACCGGATTTCTGCCGGCCGTCGTCGCGGGGATCCTCGGGGTCGCGCTGTTCTGGCAGTGGGTCTACGTCAGCTCGCTCTACATGGTGAGCTTCTACATCTCCGGCGGACACCGGGCAATCGGCCGGTTGGACCGACTGCTTTGGGTGTGGGCGCCGAACACGATCTGGGTCGTCGTCCCGATGTTTGGCTTGTACGTAGCGATCCGCCTGGTTCTGGACGGGACGTACGCCGTGTTGGGACACTGAGGTCCAGAAGCCGGCGCTTCGCGCCGGGTGCCGGCGGGGACGCCGGCGCACCCAGTGGCCGGAATCAGCCGCCGGTTTCGGCTGCCGCTGCCTTGGCTTCTCTCTGCTTGCGCCGGAACTCCTGCACCTGCCTGATCTGCTCCCTCAGCTGCTCGGGCACGATGAATGTGGGCATGTCCGTCTGCTGGGTCTTGTCGCTGAACGTGTAGTGGATGAAGCCGACCATCATCTCGTCGGTGGTCGCTTCGCCCCAGGTCACGTTCGACGTCGGATCGGGGTTCGCCAGGTTGTCGGTCGAGTTGTCGAACTTCGCGTCGACCCGGATCGTCGTGCCGGCCGGGATCACCCTGGGCGCCGTCGGCGTGTAGGTGAGCTGCCAGTTGAAGTCGTAATTCGGCACGTCGAGCAGGACTTCCTTGCGGCCGTCCGGGTACTCGGCCGAGAACGTCATCGACTTGCCCCGCAGGTGCATGTGGGGTGTGAAGTCGAAGAGGACCGCTTCGTGCTCCGTGGTGAACGCCGACCAGGAGTGGTAGTCGCTCTCACCGGCCGGGATGTTGAGGGTCGGGTCGACCAGCCACAGCGTTTCCACCACGTTCTCGGGCTTCTCGTCGTGGAAGTAGAGGCCCATCGTCGTCTGGTCCGTGCCGCCGGTGCCCGGGCCCGGAGTCTTGTGGTAGTGCATCTGGAAGAACAGCGTGCTGTTCGGCGGCATGCGCATCCCGTGCCCTTCGGCGAACTGAAGCGGCGCCACGCCCGGCCCCCAGCCGCCGACGAAGGTCAGGTCCAGGGTGCCGGTTGCGCTGCGCACACCCGCGATCGTGGCGTCGGGCGGCGCCAGGTAGGTCAACTGGTGATGTACCGCCTCGACGAACCCGGGGTGGATCTCGATCGCCCGGATCCAGCGCTCCTCGTCGACCGGGTTGTCCACCTGGAGCCACTCGTAGTGATCCTCGACGTCATCGGAGACGTGGAACTCCGGCGCCGTGTAGACCATGTCCGGCTCTCCGAGCTTCCAGTCGGAACTGAAGCTGGGGGGCTCCGGCGCCTGTGAGAGGTCGCCGGCCGGCGCGCCCGCGGCCACCCAGCGGTTCAGGGTCTCAATCTCGGCGTCGGTGAGGCTCGGATCCTCCACGAACTCGCCGTGCTCCGGGTTGGCGAACCAGGGCGGCATGGTGCGCTCGGTCGTGACCCGGCGGATCGACTTCGCCCAGGGGCGCGTCTCGTCGTACGTCAGCAAGGACATGGGCGCGGTCTGTCCGGGCCGATGACAGCTCGCGCAGTTCTCGTGGAGGATGGGCGCTACGTGGTCCGCCCAGGTCACCTCGGAGGGGTCCGCCGCGTTGTTGGCTGGCGGCGCGGCGAGGGCGGCGCCCGCGAGGAAGGCGAGGGCGAGAGCGAGGTAGGGAAGGCGGGACTTCATGGGTTTCTCCTTGGCCCGGTTCGTGTCCGTGGACGCGGCGAGTCTAGCGGGAAAAGGCACCGGAAACCGGCGCTTCGGGAGCTTCAGTCGAAGGCCGAAAGAACCTCTTCGTCGATCTGCTGCCAGGCCTCAGGCCGGTTGCCGACGCCGCAGAGGACGATCTCCTCGGCGCCGGCCTCGACGTACTGTTGCAGCAGGTCCTGGACGTAGGAGGCGATGCCCCAGCAGTACCAGGGTTGTCCGGGTGACTTCGCGGCTTCCTCGTCGTTCGCGAAGAGCCGGAAGGGGAGGCCGACCGTTCTCTTGATCTCCGCCGGGTCGCGGCCGGCGTCGTCGCAGTGGCGGTCGAGGACCTGCTGCTTGTGCCGGAAGACGTCGACGCCGGCGGGATGCCAGAAGTCCAGGTTGCTGATGTCGCCGTAGCGGGCGCAGGTGCGGAGCGTCCGCTTCTCGCCGTTGCCGCCGATCAGGATCGGGATGTGAGGCTTGTTGGTCGAACCCGGCACGAGAGGCGCCTCGTCCAGGCGGTAGTGGTCGCCCTCGAAAGTGACCTTCTCGCCCTCATCCGCGGTGAACAGCAGGCGGATGAGTTGAGCCGCCTCCTCCAGGCGGTCGGAGCGCTCGCGCAGGCTGGGGAACTCCCAGCCGTAAGCCTGGTGCTCGCGCTCGAACCAGGCGGCGCCGATCCCCAGCTCCATGCGCCCGCCGCTGATGTGGTCGACGCTGGCGCAGATCTTCGCCAGCAGGGCCGGATTGCGGTAGGTGACGCCGCAGGCGAGCGTACCGAGGCGCACCCGCTCGGTCACGACCGCCGCCGCCGTGACCAGGGTCCACACCTCGAGGGCCGAAAGATGTTCGTCGTTGGGAGCGGCCGGCGGCAGGAAGTGGTCCGAGAACCACAGGCTGCTCCAGGTGCCGTTCTCGATCGCCTGGACCGTGGCCTCGGTTTCCGACCACGGCACGCGGTAGCTGCTGAGTTGGGCGCCAAACTCCATGGGCCGTAAGTTACTCCAAGTGGTACGCTGTTCCAAGTTTGTGACGCGCCGCGATGACAGCCGACATCCAGCCTCAGACGGCCGCCGACTCGCCTGGCCGCGGGCGCTCCGATCGTCGGCGAATCGTGCCGCTGCGCACCAAGCTCGCCTTCTCTTCCGGCGCCTTTCAGGAGGGGATGGTGGTCGCCGGCCGGCTCACCACGCTGATCTTCTACAACCAGGTGCTCGGCGTCTCGGCGGCTCTGTGCGGCGTCGCCTACCTGATCGCGAGCATCGTCGACGCGGTCTCCGATCCGATGGTCGGAGCGATCTCCGATCGCTTCCGGAGCCGATGGGGGCGTCGCCACCCGCTGATGCTGATGTCGGCCCTCCCGGTCGCGATCTCGTTCTACTTCCTGTATCAGCCCGTCTCCGGACTGGGAGAGGGCGGCCTGTTCGCGTGGCTGCTTGGCTTCCTGGTCCTGCTCCGCATCGCGACGTCCTTCCACAACATCCCGCGCGACGCGCTCGGCGCGGAGCTCACCGACGACTACCACGAAAGGACCTCGGTCTTCGGTTGGTACAACGTCGTCGCCATGGGCGCCGCGGTCGGGCTGAGCCTGCTGGTCCTGAACGCTGTCTTTCCGTCCACGCCGGCGTTCAGCAACGGGCTCCTCGACCCGAGTCGGTACGTCATTCTGGCCGGGTTCGGCGCAGTCGTGGTGCTGGCGGCTGTTCTCGTCTGTACCTTCGGCACGGCCGACCAGATTCCCCATCTGCACGCGACCACGCGCCGGCGCTTCAATTTCCGCGACCACTACGGAGAGCTGCGGCAACTGCTCGCGAACAGATCCTTCGTGTCGGTGACTGCCTCCTGGCTGACCATCGCCGCGGCCCAGGGTGTG
>JAPVWO010000235.1 GCA_027493375.1 Candidatus Multivorans thiocomprendens
CGACACGGGCATCTTCGAGCGGCGCGACATCCTGCTCGAGCTGCTGGAGCAGCGAACCTCGCCGGACGGCAGCGACCTGGGCGGCAGGCTGGCGCATCTCTTCCAGGTCCTGAACACACCTGAAGCCAACCGCCAGGCGACCCTGGACGAGGACCTGGCCCGCTTCCCGTACATCAACGGCGACCTGTTCGCGGAGACCCTGTTGATCGCCGACTTCGACTCCGCCATGCGCAAGGCACTGCTCGATGCCTGCCGCTTCGACTGGACCGAGATCTCGCCGGCGATCTTCGGGACGCTGTTCCAGTCGGTCATGGAATCGGAGGAGCAGCGGATCAAGGGCAGCCACTACACCTCGGAGGCGAACGTCCTGAAGGTCATCGAGCCGCTGTTCCTGGACGACCTGCGGGCCGAGTTCGAGAGGCTCCGCCGGAGCCGGGGCACGCGCCGCAACGCCGAACTCCATGCCTTCCGGCAGCGGCTCGGCCGGATGCGTTTCCTCGATCCGGCCTGCGGTTGCGGCAATTTTCTGGTCATCGCCTACCGGGAACTGCGCCAGCTCGAGATCGAGGTGCTCCGGGAGCTCTTCCCGTCGCGCCAGCTCGGCCTGCTCGCCGACGCGCTCTCCCTGGTCAACGTGGACCAGTTCCACGGCATCGATCTCGACGAGTTCCCGAAACGGATCACGGAGATCGCGCTCTGGATGATGGACCACATCATGAACAACCGCCTCAGTCTGGAGTTCGGCGAAGCGTTCGCCCGGATCCCGCTCACGAGTTCCCCGCGCGTCGTCTGCGGCGAGGCGTCGAAGCGCAGCGTCAGTCCGCCGATCCAGTGGCGGAGCGGGCGGCCCGGCTGCTCCGGATCGGCTTCGTCGCGACGAACTCCATCGCGCAGGGCGAACAGGTGGCCCAGTTGTGGCCGCCGATCTTCGACCGGTTCGGCCTGGAGATCGTGTTCGCCCACCGGACCTTCGCCTGGCACTCCGACATACGCGGCATGGCGCATGTCCACGTCGTGATCGTCGGGCTCGCCTTGGCGGCAGATGCGCCCAGGGATCGGCGGTTGTTCTCGTACCTCGACATCAGGGGCGATGCTCTGGAGAGCCGGTCCGCAGCGATCTCGCCGTACCTGATCGACGGGAGCGGTCTCGCGAACCCCCACATAGCGGTCAACAGCGAGTCGCAACCCCGGAATGGCCTCCCCAGGATGATCATCGGCTCGAAGCCGGTCGATGGCAGGCACTACATCTTCACGGCCGAGCAGCGGAAGGAGTTCCTGGAGCGCGAGCCCGCAGCGGCGCGCTTACTGCGCCCATACATCGGGTCGCGGGAGTTCATCCAGGGCGGCGGCCGGTTCATCCTCGCGCTTCAGAACGCCGAACCCGAGGCGCTGTCAGGCCTTCCCCTCGTCCGCGAGCGGATAGCCGCTGTCCGCGACTTCCGCTCCAAGAGCAAGAGCACACCGACGCGCAATCTCGCGTTGACGCCGAGGCGATACCACGTGAACGTGCTCCCGACGGCGCCCTTCCTTGTAGTTCCGAAGGTCAGTTCGGAACGTCGGGAGTACGTGCCGATCGGCTGGCTCGAACCGCCGACGATCCCAAGCGACCTGGTCTTCGTCCTGGAGGGAGCCACCAAGCCCCTCTTCGCCCTGCTGACCTCCGCCATGCACATGGCTTGGCTGCGCGTGATCGGCGGCCGCCTGGAGAGTAGGTACCGATACTCGATCGGCCTGGTCTACAACCCCTTCCCGACGCCGGCGGCGGACGCGGGAGTGCTCGACGAGAAGCTTGCGCCCCTGGCCGACGCCGTGCTCGCAGCCCGCGCAGCGCACCCCGGCGCAACGCTGGCCGAACTCTACGACCCGGACCTCATGCCTGACGACCTGCGCCGGGCGCACCAGGCGATCGACCGCGCCGTCGACCGCCTCTACCGTCCGCGCCGCTTCGCGTCCGAGAACGAACGGCTGGAGCACCTGCTCTCCCTCTACGAGAAGATGATCGCCCCCATCTCCGCCGCGGCCCAGCCCAAGCGCCGTCGCCGCAGGGCACCGCGACGATAGGCGGATGTCCGCTTCTCCATGTCGAAAAGGGCGCGCCACTGGTCAACCGATCTCGCCGTGCGAAATGCCGATAAGCGCACCTTTCCGTCCGGATCGCTCAGAAGCGAACGAGCGATTCCCCATCAGGGCTGGGACTGCGCCTCGGGCTTCTTGGGGACCGCTGGCGCCGGGACACCACGGTCACGTTCGCCCCTTCGTCGCAAGACAAAGAGGCCGGCCAAGCTGACAAACGGCGTGAGCGTCACTGCAGCGCCCCAAAGCGACTTGTCGTTCGCCAGCAACCAAGTGCCAGCAGCAAGTCCGGACATCACGACGAGAAACGCCAGGATCTGGCCGGTTCTTGCCATGAAGCTCGCCTGAGCGAGCATTCTGGTCTCGACGGACTGTCCGTGGGCTTGCTGCTTCCCGGCCATCGAGATGATCCGCTCGGCGGCGCCCGCCTGAATGTCCTCGTACTCGCGAAGCGCCCAAGGGGCGGGTAAGGGTCCCGTGTGCTCCTGTTAGACGAAGGTCTCTTCCCGTGTCACCTTCTCGATCGTCTCCTCGGGCGGACGTCGAGCAAGGCCGGAGTCCCGCGGTCGACGGGACGGTGCGCCCTTCGCAGGCGGGCGCCTTCTCCTACGACTCACGGCCCCGCGACACCTGCCGAGCGCTCGACGCGCGTGCCTTCCCGGTCCACCGCCTCGCGAAGGTAGTCGCCTACGGCGGCCCAGCACTCCTCAAGACTCTCAGTGGTCGACGGAGGACGTCTACCCCCGCTTGGGGCAGCGCCCCAGTCAAAGGCCTGGGCCATCCCACCAAGAAAGGCTGAAACCGGTCCGTCACGCCGCGTCGATGGTCGGGAAGGTGGAATGACGGAACGAACCGCCATGTCCGGAGCGTACTCGTAGACTGCGGCCAGCAACTCGCGGAACTCCAAGGACAGTACCCATCTGGAAGCGTCCCGAAAGTAGATTTGGACATGCTCCGGCATTGTAGCCATGGCCCGAACCCCACGGTCTGTGCCCTCGACAGTCAAGCCGTACTGCCGATAGCGACGTCGCGTGTCCACGAGGGCGAGACCGTCTCGGGCAAGATCCTCCACCAAGCGATAGATGTTCGGATCGAACGGGCCATAACGGTAAGGTTGGAAGTCGAAGTGCGGGCAACCACACTCGCCGTCCAGCTCCCGATCAAGTAGGAAGAAGAACTTCTGCAGGCGCACCGGGTCAAAGCGCGCACCGGCACCAGCGGCGGCGATGGCGGCCAAGACGAAGATCAGTCGGTCCGTCATCAACGGCGGAATAGTGACACTTAAGGCGCTGAATGTCATGGTTCCCGAAACCTGCCGACCGCAGCCCGACGCCGGTCGGTTGACCGACGCGACGCAGCAGCGCTCAGGCCGGCGGCCGGTGGCTTGTACGCGACGCTACTCCGAGCCCGACCCGGACCCCGTGCTCGCGCCCTGCCCCTTCTTCTCGTAGTACTCCTTCTCCAGCAGCCGGGCGCCGCGGAGGATGTTGCCCATCGCGTAGTTGCCTTCGTGGCAGGCGTACTCGTAGAGCAGGTCGTCGGTCCCCGGCCAGATGAGTTCGCCGCTGTAGGACGCGGCGTAGTCCGTGTCATGGACGGTGAAGCCGTAGAGCAGGTCCTTCGGGCCGTGGCGGCTGAAGCGCTCGATGACCTTCAGGCCGTCGCGCGGGTCGCTCTGGCTGTCGAGGAAGTTCGTCGTCTCGACGACCAGGGTGTCGCCTTCCCACCAGCCGATCGAGTCGCCGCCCATGGAGCGGTACTCGGCCGGCGGGTGCTCGGCGTTCAGGCGGACGACCTTCGCCCAGTGCATCCACTCGACCAGGATGACGAGGTGGTCGTCGGTCTGGGTGATCGTCTTCAGGTTGTTGTACGGCAGTGAGCGGACCGGCGTGGTGGCGACGCTGGTGTAGATGCAGCGGTCGCCGGGCGTCAGCGTCTCGGGGCCGTCGTAGGGATCGTCGCCGGCTTCGATCCACCAGGCATCGCCGGTGTTCCGGTAGAGGTAGGGGTTGACCGTCGCCCGCCGCGCCTTCCCCGCCTCGGTCAGCTCCGGCATGCGGCCATTGGGCGGGTCGGTGAGGACCGACGTCCGGTACTGGCCGTCGATCGGGTAGGCCTGGTTGCCGAAGTCGAGCCAGAAGAAGTTGTAGCCGCCGACCGCGCCGGCCGCGCCCGCGGAGCCGTCGCCGCCCGGCGGCGGCGCCTCGCGGTCCGGGTCGCTGACGGCGTTGGCGGCGGCATCGGCCGCGGCCATGCCCGCGGCGATCCGCTCCGCTTCCTCCGCGGTCATGAACTGCTTGTCGCCGAGGCGGGGATCACGCTCGAAGGGCGTCAGGTTGGCGACGTCATAGTTGCCGGACAGGTCGGGCCGCCCGCTCGCGGTGCGCGGGATGTCGTCGTCCCCGGCCGCGGCGAGGGGCGCCGCGAGGAACGCGAGAAGCGTGAGGCAGGCGAGTGGAATGAGGACCTTTCGGGGAAGCGGCATGGCGGCTCTCCTTGCGGGGGAATTGGCTGCGCCGAGACTACCGCAGGTCCCGTGCCTGTCAGCGTGGCGGCAGCCAGCCGCGGGGAGGCCGGAAGTAGGCCTTGAAGTTGGCTTCCCGCCGGCGCTGCGAGGACCGGTTCTCGAACACGCCGTAGACGAACGTCCCGGACTCGAGGCGGTGGATCACCGGGTTGCCCCGCCAACCGGCCTCGCCGATCTCGCACGGCTGCTCCGGCAGGCAGCTTCCGCGGCTCTGAAGGTCAGCGGCCTCGTACTGGAAGCCAACGAACCGCGCATCCGCGGGGAGGAAGATGCCCAGGACCTGGCAGGACCGTTCCGGATCGAGGATCGGCAGCAGCAGTTCCTGGACTTCGGTGCGCACCTCATCGGGCAGCAACCTCAGCACGTCGTTGCCGGTGGGTTCGGCGAGCGACCCGGCGTAGACCCGGAAGTCCGCGGGCAACGACGCTTCCACGATCTTCGCCACCCGCTCCATCCGTTCGGCGAGATCGGGGGCGCAGGCGACCGTTTCGGCCGTCCTCGGCGCCGCGGGCCAGTTGCTCGCCACCGACCACTCACCGGGCCCGCACTCCGGGCAGGCGCCGGCGCGCAGCAGCGTGCGGTTCGGCAGCAAACGGACCGCAACCGGTTCCGGCTCGGGCTCCGGTGCGGGTTCGGGCTCCTCGACCGCTGGACGCTCCTCGACGGGCGGGTCCGGCGCCGGCTGTTCCGCCACAGCCGCTGGCTGCGCGGCCGGTGTCTCCACCGGTGGGGACGTCTCCACGGGTGCGGGTGCCTGTTCACCCGGCTCAACTTCGGCCTCGGCCACGGCTGCTTGCGCCGGTTCCTCCACGGGTGCCTCCCGCGGCGCCGGCGGCTCGACGATCCGGGCGACGTTCTCCCGTCGCAGCCGGCGCTCCCGTTGCTCGGCACGACGCTCCGCCCGTCGCTGGGCCCGGGTGAGCGCGCGCGCGGAGCCGGCGCTTGCCGTCGTCGTCGCTACGCCGACGCTCGAGTAGCCGACGTTCATCGGCGCCCAGAAGGGGCCCGTGCGCTGGCGCGACGTGAACCCGACCTCCGGCCGCTTTCCGTCCTCCAGCCTCAGGTAGGAGCTCACGATCATGAATCCCTCGCGCCGCAGTTCGACCCGCCACTCGCCTGCCGACAGGCCGCTGACTTCCGCCACGCCGGATGCGTCGGTCAGCAGCGGCGGCGGTCCGCCGGAGCGATCGGACTCGGCCAGAAACGCCATGACCGTGACCCCCGGCAGCGGCTGCCCGGCGTCATCCGTGACCAGCACCTGAAACCCGTTGCCGCCGCTCCACTCCTGGGCCGCCGCGACCGCGGGAACGGCCGCGAGGATTACCGCCAGGGTCGGGAGGAGCCGGCTCTTCGTCATCCAGTCGCCCCCGGCGGCGTCACGTTCTTCTCCGGAGGCTTGTCCGGCGGACGTCGACGATCGCGCCAGGTGCCGGTCATCAGCGTGAGCAGCCCCAGGATCAACTCGTCGACGAAGGGGAGCACGTCGGGGACGAACAGGTCGATGAGGAAGACGACCGCCAGAACGACGAACAACTGCGGGAAGCGCAGGCCGCCCAGGAAGGAGAACAGCGACGAGTTGCTGGAGCCGCGGCTCGGCGTCGTCTGATCGGCCATCAGTCCGGAGTCTACCTTCGGCGCGCTAGGCTGACGCACCGTGAACGAGCCGGCGATCGTCTACCCCGCGCTCGCGCTGGCCGGCTGCGTCGCCGGCGCCCTGAATGTGGTCGCGGGAGGCGGCTCGTTCCTCACGCTGCCGATCCTGATCTTCTTCGGTCTCCCTCCCGGCGTCGCCAACGGCACGAACCGGGTCGCCATCCTGCTCCAGAACGTCGTCGCCTCCTGGGGCTTCCACCGCCACGGCGTTCTCGACCGGCGGGCGATCCTTTGGGCGGCGCTGCCGGCCACCGCCGGCGCCGGGCTGGGCTCGTGGGCCGCGCTCGTCATCAGCGACGACGCCTTTCGCCGGGTGCTGGCCGCGCTGATGGTCGTCGTGACCCTCTGGACCCTGATCGCGCGGCGAGCGGAACCCGAAGAGCAGCCAGCGAAGCTCCAGATCGGCCTCCTGGCGCTCGGCTTCTTCGGCGTCGGCGTCTACGGCGGCTTCGTGCAGGCCGGAGTCGGCTTCTTCATCCTCGCCGCGACCTCTCTCGCCGGCTTGGACCTGGTCCGAGGCAACGCCGTCAAGGTGCTCAGCATCCTCTGCTTCACCGGCCTGTCGCTGCTGCTCTTCGCGCTCTCCGGCCGCGTCGACTGGGCCTTCGGCCTGGCGCTCGCGGTCGGGAACATGGCCGGCGGCTGGCTGGGCGTGCGGCTCACCGTACTCAAGGGTCACGCCTGGGTCCAGCGGGTGGTGACGGTGACGGTGATCGTGTTCGCGGTGCGCCTCTGGTTCGGCTGAGCGCCAAGCCCCGAAAACCGACGCCGTTGCTCTGGGTCCGCGGGTCTGTTGCCGCGGGTCTTCCGACCCGCGGTGAACACGCGCCGAAGGCGGCCGGAAAGACGTGCCGGCCGTCAGGCCGGCTCCTAGAAGCAGGCGTAGCCGCCGTCGATCACGAACTCGTCGCCGGTGTGGTACGACGACGCTCTGCTCGCCAGGTAGACGGCGATGCCGCTGAAGTCCTCGCCCACGCCCCAGCGGCGCACCGGAACCCGCCGCAGGACCTTCGTCTGGAACGCTTCCGTGTTGATCGCCCGCTCGGTCATGGCGGTGGCGATCCAGCCGGGCAGCACCGAGTTGACGCGGATGCCGTGGCGCGCGTGCTCGACCGCCAGGCCGCGCACCATCGCGTTGAGCCCCGCCTTGGTCGAAGCGTAGTGCTCACTGCGCGGCGCGCCGAACACCGCGGACAGGCTGCTCGTCGCAACCAGGGAGCCGCCGTCGCCGCGCTCGACCATGTGCCGAATCGCCTGCTGGAACGTCTGGAAGACGCCCTCCATGTTGACCTGGAAGATCCGGCGCCACTCCTCCATCGACATGTCGACGAAGGGTGTGCCGCGGCCGCCGATGCCCGCGTTGGCGAAGCAGGAATCGACCTTGCCCAGCAGTTCGACCGTGCGCGCGAACGAGGCCGCCACGGCGTCGGCCTCGCCGACGTCGCATCGCAGGGCCTCCACCCGCGTGCCATGGCGCGCCAACTGCTCCCGCGCGCTCGCGTTCTTCTCTTCGTTCGTGCCCCAGATGCAGACATCGGCGCCCGCCTGGGCCAGTCCTTCGGCAAAGCCGAGGCCGATGCCGGAGTTGCCGCCGGTCACCAACCCCACGGTGCCGGTCAGGTCGAAAGCGTCGTAAGCCATGGTGATCTCCCCGGTTCCTTCAGCGTGCGGCGCGGAGCATAGCCGCCAGGCTTGCGAAGCGGAGGCGGCCTGACGGCCGGCACCTCTTTCCGGCCGCCTTCGGCGGCAGCCGGCGGGGACGCCGGCGCACCCAGTTGGCGCCTGCTTCTAGGAGTCCATGGAGCGGAAGACGGGCACCACGACTTCCGGCATCCGGCAGTGGTTGCCGGAGGCCTTGTCGACCCAGACGTGGTCCGTCCGGCCCTCGACCAGCACCCGCTCACCGACCTCCACCCTGTAGCCGAAACTCATCGCGCGGCTCTTCAGTCGATCGAGCCAGCAGACGACGCGAACCCTGTCGCCGTAGCGGGCGCCGCCCCGATACTTCAACTGGACCCCGGTGACCATCAGCCAGTAGCCCTCGTCCTCGATCTTCCGGTAAGCCATGCCGGCGACGCAGCAGTGATGAGTCCGGGCCAACTCGAACCACACGAGGTAGTTCGAGTGGTGGACCACTCCCATCTGGTCCGTTTCCTTGTACCGGACCTCGATCTCGACTTCGCTGGCCGGCACCTCGAGGCCGGCGGCGTTCACGGCGGTACCCGTCATCCCGGTCATGTCGGCCCGCGACTGTAGCGAAACACGGTGATGACGATCTTCCAGCCGGCGCGGACGGTTCCCGAGACCGTACCGGTGATCTTCGAGACGCCGGTCCGGCGACGGTAGCTGACCGGCGCCTCCACGATCCGCAGACCCCTCCGCAGCGCCTTGACCTGCATCTCCGCCGTCCAGCCGAAGTTCGGATCCCGCATGCCGAGCGACTCGAGCGCTCGCCACGAGACGGCGCGAAACGGTCCCAGATCGGTGTAGCGGTGGCCGTAGAGCAGGCGCACGAGCAGGCATGCGAACCGGTTCCCCCATCGAGCCTGCGGCAGCAGGGCGCCCGGTTCGGCCTCTCCCAGCACCCGCGAGCCGATGACCAGGTCCGCCTCGCCCCGCGCGATCGGCTCCACCAGCAGCGGCATCTCGTCGGGATGGTCGGAGTAGTCGGCGTCCAGGAAGACGACCACCTCGGGCGGTCCGCTCCGCCGCAGGTGGTCGAGCCCGGCCAGACAGGCGCTGCCGTAGCCCTGGACCGGCGCCGGCACGACCTCCGCCCCGGCTTCACGCGCACGGGCCGCCGTCGCGTCCCTCGAGTTGTTGTCGGCGACGACGACACGTCGCACCAGGTCGGCCGGCACGTCCGCCAGCACCAGACCGATCGACTTCTCCTCGTTGTAGGCGGGGATGACGACGTCGATCGACGGCGCGGTCACAAGGTGACGCCGAAGCGGTTCCGCAACGCGAACGCGAATGCGAGGGAGAGGATGAAGAAAGCGATCAGCCAGTGGACGTCGAACAGGCCGAAGAAGGAGATCGAGGCAGTGGCGTACTGCACGTCGATCCGTTCGATCGGGCCGCCGCACGGCAGCGAAGGCTCCGCCGGGTAGAGCAACTGGTCGAGAATCGCGGCCCGGCGCCTGGTCGGCGAGCGGCGTACCCACAGCGCGCCGGCGTCCGGATCGGCGACGAAGAGACTCTTCGTGAACGCCGCGCCGTCCGCGCGCACGACGAGTTCGTGTCGCCCCGGCTCGTCCGCCCGCAGGCGCCACACGACCTGCCGAAGGCTCGGCACCCAGACGTCGGCCGTCTCCACGGCGACGCCGGGCGGCGCCTCCAGCTCGATCGGCGGCCGCGGCGCGGCCTCCTCCCCGCCTGCGACCGCCGGGTCTGCCGCCGCCAGGTCGACGATGAGCAGCGTGCGCTCGCCGACCTCGAGCCCGTCGTAGCCGTAGTGGAACTGCAACTGGGCGATCAGCAGCATGAAAGGCACGATCATCCACAGGAGCGGCACCAGGTTCAGCCGCAGGTAGGTCAGGTTCTCGCGCAGCAGCCGAAGCTGGGCCGCCAGCACGGCCCGCAGGTCGTCGTTGAACAGCCGCACCTCGAGCAGGTGCCCGAACAGCCGCCGCTTGACCGCGGCGATCGCAGGCTGGTTCGACGTCCAGCGGTAGACGAGCAGCGCGAAGATGCCCGAGACCAGCGCCACAACGGCCACCGGCACGATCGGCGGCAAGGCCGCGAAGGGCCGGAGCGCCACGTCGAAGACGGCGCGGAGGGCGGCGTTCAGAAGGGACATCGGCGGCGTCTTGGCGGCGCTAGGAGATGTACCCCAGGCCGCGGAGCCGCTTCTCGATCTCCTCCCTCGACTCGGCGCCTTCGAGCTTGGCCAGCTCCTTCTCCAGAGCGTGCGTGATGAACTCCTCGACGGACGAGTAGCCCGCGATGTCGCTGTACCGCTTGACGCGCGCGATGAGTTCCTTGTCGAGCTTGACCTTGCCGCCGCCGAACATTCCTCTTCTCCTTCGTTACCGATCCCGTTCCCGCCGGTTCAGGGCGAACCCGTCGCGGCGCCGCCCGCCAGGGGCGGGAACCCCTCCACGCCGTACTCGGCCAGGATCGAGCCCGGCAGGTCGACAATGCTCCGCGCGGGGCGGCCAAGCGGACGGCTGAGCAGGAGCACGCCCGGCACCAGGCGGTGGTCCATCATGTGATCGCCGCTCCAGGCGCTGTCATTGTCGCTGAAGACCTCGCCCACGACCTCGCCCGACGCCGACTCCGTCGCCCCGCGATAACCCTTGCCGTAGCCGACGATCAGATCGGGACCGATCGCGGTCCCTTCCTGGAAGGCGTAGTCCTCGCGAAGGTGGACCTCCGTGATCGCGGGTTCGCCGGTCTTTGGATCGACGACCGCCAGCAGCTCCCGCTTCAACTCCCGGACCAGGTCGAGGCGCTCCGCTGCCGTCACCGTGCCGTCGCGCTCACGGCCGCGCAGGTTGACGTAGAGGCCCGAGAAGCCGATCCCGTAGGCCCGGGTGTTGTCCCAGTCGATGTTCAGGAGAAAGCCCTCGTCCGCGTAGGGATCCGGGCTTCGCGCCGTCAGGTAGCCCCGCTCGAGCAGCCAGGCGTTCAGGTGGAAGGCGCGGCGCCAGGAGGCGAAGCCGTGGTCCGACATGGCGATGAGCAGCGGCTCGTCCGCGCCGCCGTCGCCGAGGCCGGCTTCGGCTTCGAGCCGATCCAGCGTCCGCCCGACGATCGCGTCGAGCCCTTCGTAGAGGGTTGGGATCAGGTCGGCGTGGGCCGCATCGGATTCCGGGTCGTAGGCGGGATGCTCCGGATCGCGTGACCGCCAGCGGACGTGGCCGATCTGATCCACGTTGCCGAAGTAGTAGAAGAGGAAGCCTCCCCGCTGTTCGAGGAAGCGGTCCAGGACGTAGCCGTACTGCTCGGCGACCTCGTCGCCGGCGATCCTGGCCTGGGCCAGGAACTCGTCCGGGGTGAAGACGCCCTCGGTAAGGGTCTTCGTGTCCTCGGGCATTCCCTCCGTGTAGAAGCGGTCGACCGCCTCCGCGAGCTCGGCCGCGAAATCGGGCGGCGTCGAGATCGGCGCCGCGGGCGAAATCGGATCGTGGTCGATCGGGCTGACGTAGAGCTCGAACTCCGGCTCGGTCGCGCGCAGGTACATCCGGCAGATGCCGCGCAGGTGCTGGGTCGGCATCATCTCGAAGTCGACCTCCAGCCAGTCGCTCCACTCCCCGACCTCCAGCACGATCTCCTGGTCGCCGAGTTCGATCTTGGCGCTCTCCGTCTCCGGATCGAGGTACACGGTGAACGGCACGGTCAGTTGCTCGGGCTCGCGCAGCAGCGGGTTGGGGGGTCCTAGCAACTCAGCCTCGACCACGTTGTCGTAGATGTCGAGTTCGACGATGTCGCCGCCGCCGATGTCCCGGTCGGCAAACAACTCCGACGTGTAGAAGGTGAAGGTGCCGTCCGTGCCCAGCACGTCGCTCGTGCCCATGCCCGAGAGTTCCCGGCTCGCCGTGCCCGAGACCGGGAAGTTCGCCGGCATGCGGATGACCGTCGTGCGCACTCCGTGCTCCTCCAGCACGTCCCAGAACGGGGTACCGTGCCGGAACCGCTCGTAGCCGCCGCCAGTGAGCGGGAACTGCCAGGGACCGACGTCCAGGTAAAGGCCGCCGGAGGAGGCGGCGGCGGTAGACGGGTACGGGATCATCGTCTCCGGGTCCCTGTGCAGGAAGTCGAAGATGCCGTGGCCGCCCGGGTCCATGCCGGTGATGAAGCTCGACCAGGCAACGGGGCTGTGCGGCGGGATCGTCGTCTCCAGTTCCGTGAAGCCGCCCATGGTCTCGAGCCGGGCGAAGTTCGGCAACCTCCCTTCGTCGATCAACTGCCGGGTGAGCGCGGGGTCCAGGCCATCGAAGCCCAGCACGATGACCTTCGGCCCCTCGGACGGGCCGACGCCGCCGCCGCCGCACGTCACCGCCAGGCCGGCCAGGAGCATCGTCGCCGCAAGGGAAACCAGCCGCTTCACGCCGCCGCTCCGGCCGCCCTGCTCTTCAGAGTCGCGCGGTCGAGAGCCGCCGGGTCGAAGACCGGCTCGCCCTCCATGTAGTCCGGCTTGTCGATCCCGAACAGGGCCAGCGCGGTGGGCGCCATGTCGAGCAGCGACAGGTCGTCGCCGCGGTCGACCGGACGGCTGCTGAAGAAGACGCCGGGAACCAGCCGCGGGTCGACGCAGTGGTCGCCGCTCCAGGCCTTCGTGTTGTCGGAGAAGACCGGGCCCGCGACGACGCCGACCGCGCAGTCCCAGGACACGCGGTAGCCGTCGTTGTAGCCCACGATCAGGTCGGGGGCATTGCCCTTGTAGGGGCCGGCGTACAGGTCCTCGGCGTCGAAGGCGTCGTTGATGCCGACCACGTCCCGCTCCCTGTCGCGCAGGCCCTTCCAGGTCGAGATGAGTTCGCGCTTGAGGCCGCGCGCTTCGTCGCCCGGCTCCACGATGCCGGAGGCCTCGCGGCCCTTGAGATTCAGGAACACGCCCGCCAAGCCGAGCGCGTAGGCCCTGGTCCGCGACCAGTCCACGCCCTCCAGCCACTCCTCGCTGCCGTCGGCGTCCTCTCTCAGCACGAGGTAGCCGTGGTCGAGCAGCCAGCGGTTCAGGTTCACGCCGCGACGGAACGAGGCAAAGCCGTGGTCCGAGAGCACGATCAGCAGGTCGTCGTCGTCCAGCTTCTCCATCACCCGGCCAACCAGGGCGTCGTTGTGCCGGTAGTGGTCTTCGATCGTCCGCCGCTGCCTGCCCGTCTTTCGACCCTTGGCCGCCGGGTGGCCGTCCTCCATGTAGCGCCAGAACATGTGCTGGACGCGGTCGGTCGCGTCGAAGACGCAGGTCAGGGAACCGCGGCGCAGGCGCTCGAGCGCGGCGAAGAACATCTCCTCGCGCTCACGGTCGATGTCGTAGGACTGCCGGAGAAAGGTCGCGTCGTCCGTCACGCCCTCGTTGAGCGCGGTGGTGTCTTCGGCCAGACCCAGAGTGGCGAAGTCGCCGACCCGCTTCGCCAGGTAAGGCGCGTAGTACGAGGGATGCGAGATCGGCATCGCCGGCTTCTCGGGATCGATGTGGATGGCCGTCAGGTAGAGCGACGTGTGCTCGCCGACCTCGGTCAGCATCATCCGGGTCAGGCCGTGGACCTTGACGCCGGGCGCCGCGCGGAACTCGAGACGCACCCAGTCAGAGAGCTCTCCCTTCTCGAGTTCGACCGTCTCCCCCGCCACTGTCACCGTCGCGGCCTCGGCCTCGCGGTCCACCTCGACCGTCATCGGCACGCGGAGCGGCGGCGGCGGATCGCGCAAAAGAAAGCTGTTCTCGGGTCCCTCGACCACGCAGTCGAAGTGGTCGGGGCCGGCGCCGTTCGAGGCCAGCGGCACCCGCACGCCGCCCTCCCGGATCGTCTCCGTCGCCGGGCGCGTCGTGTAGTAGAGGAACGTGCCCTGGCTGCCCACCAGGTCCGGCACGCACATCGCCGCCAGTTGCGCGCCGTAGAACCGGTCCGGCGGGAAGGTGATCGGCACCCGCAGCACCGTGCTCCAGACGTTCCGCTCGCCCAGCACGGTCCAGAAGGGCTTCGACCGCCGGAGCATGCGGATCTCCGGCTTCTGCAACGGGATCTTCCACTTGCCGAGCTTCAGGAAGCGCTCGACCCGGCCGATGTGGGCAGAGGACAGCTTCGGCAGGTAGCTCCGCAGGTCGCGGTCGAGGAAGTCGAAGATGTTGTGCTTGCCCGGATTGGCCCCGGTCGCGAACGTCGACCAGGCGACGGGAGACAGCGCCGGATAGGTGCTGGCGATTCGCCGGTAGCTGCCTTGCTCGCTGAGCCGCTTGAAGTTGGGGAGCTTCCCCTCCTTCATCATCCGCTCCGTCAGCCGGGGATCCTGGCCGTCGAGACCGACGAACACGAGCCGCTTGACGTGGGCCTTCGGCGGCTTCTTCCGCCGCACGACCCGCCACAGGGTCCGCACCGGCCACGCCAGAAGCGAGACGAAGGCCAGCGCCACCGTCGCCAGCAGCACCAGGAACGACGACATCAGCGCGAACCCCGCCCCGGGGCCGATGTAGGCCGCCGCCGGCGCGGCGGCGAAGAGCGCCACCAGAAGCGCCAGCGCGACGGTGAGGGGGCGGTACCCTGACAACTGGTGTGGTTCCCGATGGCTCGTGGCTAAGGTGGGCGTCGACACGTCCCGGTCTCGGCCAGCCTGCCGAGACTCGACGCGGGGCCGGATTCTATCCGCGGTCGGCTCCCGGCCCGTTGGCACGTTCACCGAGGCGTCCGCCAGGGCCCCAGGGTGAAACCCGTCTTGCCCATACTGATGAAGATGGCTAGTATGGGTCCCTATGAAGACCACCGTTGAAATCCACGACGCACTGCTGGAAAGGGCCAGGCAGCGCGCGAAGGCCACCGGCCAGCCGCTGCGGGCGATCATCGAAGACGGACTGCGGGAACTGCTGGCGAAGCCGCTGCCGGAGAAGAAGTACAAGATGAGGAATCTCAGCTACGGAGATCCCAACGGACCCAACCCGCTGGAGAAGTACTCGTGGGAGGAACTCCGCGACATCATCTACGAAGGCAGGTAGGACCTGCTTGATTGCCTTCGACTCGAACCTCCTGGTCTACGCCCATCGCAACGAGGATCCGGTCCACGACGCGGCCTTGGCCGTCATCGGCAGCTACGCGGACGGCGACGAGCCGTGGGCCATCCCCTGGCCGTGTTGCTGCGAGTTCCTGAGCGTGGTGACGAACCGGCGCATCTGGGGCGAGCGCGCGACGCCGATGCCGGAAGCCTGGCGCCAGCTTGAGGAATGGGCTTCAGCGCCGTCAGTGCGCCTGATCGCTGAAACGGAGGAGTTCCTGCCCATCTTCGCCCGCATGGCGGCTCATCCGAGAATCACCGGAGGGCGCGTCCACGATGCCCGCATCGCCGCCATCTGCATCGCGAACGGAGTCAGCGAGCTCCTGACCCGAGACCGCGACTTTGCCCACTTCCCCGAGTTGTGCACCCGGGACCCCCTGATCGCAGCCTGAGAGGCTCTCTAGACCAGCGTTGATCGGCGGGGACCGAGCCGTGCCGGGGGACACAACCGCTCGCGCCAGACGACCGCTAGCATCGCGTCCCGTGAACCTGCGAACCCGCTGGCGGCGGCTCCGGTACGGTCGGCCGGTCGTCGTCGTCTCCGGTCTCCCCCGCTCCGGCACCTCGATGGCGATGCGCATGCTCGAGGCAGGCGGCATGGAGATCGTGACCGACGGCGAGCGCGAGGCCGACGCGGACAACCCCCGCGGGTACTACGAGGACGAGCGGGTCAAGGATCTGGCGAACGCTCCCGACAAGTCCTGGCTGCGTTCCTCGCGCGGCCGGGCCGTCAAGGTCATCTCCTTCCTGCTGAAGGACCTGCCGCCCAACCTGAACTACCAGGTCATCCTGATGCGCCGCGACCTGACCGAGGTCCTTGCATCACAGCGCAAGATGCTGGACCGGCGGGGCGAGACGGACGACACGCCAGACGAGCGGATGATGGAGCTGTGGCGGGACCAGCTCTGGCGGATGAACTACCTCCTGCGCCAGGCGCCGCAGTTCGAGTGGGTCGAGATCGAGTATGGCGGGGCGCTGCGGGACCCGGCAGCGGCGGCAAGGCGAATCGCGGAACTCGTGGACGGCCTGGACGAAAGGGCAATGGCCGAGGTGGTCGATCCGGCGCTCTACCGGAACCGCGCCGCGCCCTAGCGCTTCAGTACCGACCGCCGCGGATCGGATGGCTTGCTCATAGCCGGTCTGCTATGTTGATCCCGCGTCTCGCTAGCAGCGATCCCAGCAGACGCTCAGCAGAGAGCGACCAGTGAAGAGAAGTACTCCGATGCAGCACGGTATTGAACCCCGCTACCCTCTCGCCGAGGCGGCGAAGATTGTCGGGATGCCCACCCCTACGCTGCGGACCTGGTTCAGCGGCTGGCCTACCGGAAAACAACCCGTGCTGGCCGCAGACGGCGGTGCCGACGCTCCACTGATCCTCAGCTTCTTCAATGTCGTCGAAGCACGCTTCCTCGATGCGTATCGCCGAAGAGGCGTTTCAATGCAACGAGTCCGCCTCGCGCTGGACTTCGTCAGCGAGCATCTGTCTGGATTCGAGCGGCCTCTCCTGAGGCCCGACTTCGAGACTGACGGGAAGGCCCTGTTCATCGAACTGCAGGAGGCTAGCGACGCGCCCATGCTTCTGGACGTCACCGGCGGCGGTCAACTCGTTTGGCCGGACGCGGTCCGGGAGCACTTCAAATCGCTCGTCTTCGACGACCACGGCGATCCTTCGAGGCTGTGGCTCGATGATCGACACGACGTCATGCTGGATCCGCGCTTCGGCTGGGGGCTTCCGGTTGTCGCGGGCTCGGGGGTCCGAACTGACGTCCTCTTCGAACGCCTGGAGGCCGGCGAGGGGCTCGACGCCATTGCCGACGACTTCTCACTGGAGAGGTCCGAGGTCGAGACTGCCGTGGCCTGGGAACGAGCGGCCAGACGGGCCGCGTAGTCCGTCCCAGCTACGAGGCGAGTGATCCCCGATGTCGGTTGACCCCGAGGACGACTCTTGCCCGACGTTCTTCTTCGACCGCTCGATCGGCAAGGCCGTGCCGCGGGCTCTCCAAGCCGTGCGTGTACACGCCGTTTCCCACGATGATCACTACCCGGCGCAGCGGAGAGTTCCGGACGAGACGTGGATCGCCGAACAGACCGAACTCGGGCATGTTCTGGTCACCAAGGACAAAGGGATCCAACACCGAACTTAGGAGATCGCGGCCATACGCTCAGCAGACGCACGACTCCTCGTGCTCACCGACAGGCGCGCCAACCGACTCCGGATGTTGCGGGCGATCATCACCGCGTGGGCGAAGATCGAGAGCATCGTCGATGTCGAACCGATCGGTCCGTGGATTGTCACGATCAGCGCGGGCGGCGCCTTCAGGAAGGTGCTCTGACTTCTCAGATCAGTCGAACGGCTCGAGGAGGAGCCTCCGAGCCCCGGGCGATGCTCCCGTGTCTGCCGCATGAAGTGGGCCGGGAGTAGGGTCGGACGATGACAACAAAGATCGGCACGGTGAGTCCGGTCGCGCTGCGCGATGTGTGGCCGAAGGAAGACGCCGATTTCACTCCGTGGCTTACAGCGAACATCGGAGAACTCGACAGGGAGCTCGGAATCGGTCTCCAGAATGCCCGTAGCGAGCAGTCGGCGGGCACGTTCCGTGTTGACATCGTCGCGGACACCGACGGAGGCAGCCTAGCGATCGAGAACCAGTACGGCCGGAGCGACCACAAGCACTTCGGTCAACTCCTGACCTACATCGCCCACCCCGACCAGGAGATCAGCCAGGGCATCTGGATCGTCGAGGAGGCGCGCGACGAGCACGTCAAGGCCGTGGAGAGGCTGAACGAGGCCGAGAAGCTCAGGATCTGGATGGTCGAAGCCAAGGCCATCAGGATCGAGGATTCCCTTCCCGCACCGGTCTTCGAAGTCGTCGTGGCGCCACCCGAAGACAGCGACAGGAGCGACGTGCCAACAACCGGCGAAGCGGTTGGAAGTCTCAAACCAAGCCAGATCAAGATACGCGAGTTCCAGCAAGCTCTTTTCGCCCAAGCGGAGAAAGAGAACCTCGATTCGCCGTTCAAGGGACTCAGGCCGAGCGTGAACCAGGTTCGGGACACCAAGGCTCAATACCCGGGACTGCTTTACCGCCTGGCGGTCAAGCACGGCGAAGCCCGTATCGTCGTCACGAACAGGAAGCCCAAGGGCAAGTCGGGAACTTGGCTCAGGGCGTACGATGAACTGAGGGCGCAGTCCGCTGAGATCGCCCACGAGTTCGCCACGGCCGGGCCGTCGGGGTCACTGACCTGGTGGGACACTCGACCGGAGAACGGCCGTTGGGGCGTGACCTACTCGGTCGATGTTCGTCTCGACGATCCTGAGAAGGAACGTCTGCGCGAACTGAACAAGGCTGCGGCCGCCATGAAGGCGGTGTTCGGTCCTCGCATCGACCAGCTTGCGGACAACCTCGAAGACGCTCCTCTTAAACCGTCTCGTAAACAAGGGAGAGGAGACGCAAGGGCTGGACCAAGTGATGGAGGCGTCTGAGGGCGTCAGTACACACCCACCGTCGTCGCCGACGCCAGCCGGGCGAACGGCCTCACGCCGCTGACGCCATCCCAGGGGTAGTCAACGTAGGGCTGCTCCCGCTCGCCCTCGTCGCGCTCGAGGAAACCGGGCACGAAGAACTCGCGCGTCAGCGTCGTGAGCCGGACGCGGCCGGTGGCGCCGTAGTCGACCACCTGGTCCGGGGCGTCGGGGTCGACGACTTCGAGCACGGCCCGCGGCTGCGGCGCGTAGTAGGCGATCGTGTAGCCGTCCGCGGCCGTGACCGGCCGCGACGCGGCGAGGCCCATCAGGGTGTTGCCGTACGTCGGCGTCATGTACACGCCGTCGAGCAGCTCTTCCACAGCGAAGCGTGTCCACTGCGGCGTGAACTCGGTGCCGCCGGAGAAGATGCCCTTGATCCCGGTGTCGGCGAGAGTCTGACCCCGGTCCTCCAGCGCCAGGCACAGGGACTCGAGCAGCTTGGGCGTCGCGAACATCGCCTGGATGTCGTGCCCGGCCGAGAGGACGGACAGCGCCTGGTCGATCACGTGGTCCTTGTACGCCTCGAGGTGCTCCATCCAGCCCTTTTTGATCAGCTTGATGACCCAGCGCGGGTCGAGGTCCACGCAGAAACAGATGCCGCCGCGGTACTGGCAGAGGTGCTCCACCGCCAGGCGCAGGCGGCGCGGACCCGAGGGGCCGAGCATCAGCCAGTTGGATCCCGGCGGGAAGTGCTCGTTGGGCAGGCTGGCGCTGAACAGCTCGTAGTCCGTGCGGAAGTCGTTCAGCGCCACGCGGCTCTTCGGAATGCCCGTCGTACCGCCGGTCTCGAAGACGTAGATCGGGTCGTCGGCCATGGCCTTCGGCACCCAGCGCCGCACCGGTCCGCCGCGCAGCCACTCGTCCTCGAAGGGCGGGAACTTGCGCAAGTCCGCGTAGCAGGCGACGTCTCTGCGCGGGTCGAAGTCGAGCTTCGAGGCGAAGTCCAGCCAGAACGGCGTTCCGGTCTCCGGGCTGAAGTGCCACTCCATCATGTCCCGGACGTGGGCATCGAGTCGTTCCCCGGCCTGTGCCTGGGCGTCTGCGCTGGCGACTTCCATCTGCGAACTCCAATCGGGTCGGTCCTGCGGTGAGCGGCGGCTTGCCGTGATCCCGGGCTTGGGGGGCGGCAGACTACAGCACCAGCCGCCGCGGCGATTCCTCCGGGCAGAGCCGCTAGTCGGGCAACGCGAAGACCCAGAGCACGCCGCCCTGCGGCACGTAGGTACGGGTGCCGATCGCACCGTCCAGGTGGTTCGTGCCACGCTGCGCGTCGACGCCCCAGCCCGACTGGACGGCGATGTACTGCACGCCGTCGACTTCAAAGGCCGTCGGCACGCCGGTGACGCCGGAGTTCGTCCGCTGGCGCCACAGGAGCTCGCCGGTCGCCGCATCGAAGGCGCGGAAGTAGCGATCGCTCGTGCCGCCGACGAAGACGAGACCGCCGCCGGTCGTCAGGACCGGCCCCCACAACTTGCGCTCGAACTCGACGGTCCAGACCTTCTCCCGGGTGTCGAGGTTCCAGGCCTGGAGCTCGCCGTAGTGGTCGGCGCCCTCCCGCGACACGAAGCCTCCCTCCATGCCCATGAAGGTACGCCCCGGCCGGTACTCCGCCTCGACCCCTTCGAGGTGCGAACATGTGTTCTCGTTGGCCGGGACGTAGAGCAACCTCGTGTCCGGGTTCCAGGCGGCCGGCGGCCAGTTCTTGGCGCCGGACCAGGACGGACAGAACACCGCCCGCTCGCCGGTGCCCGGGGTCTTCGCCGGGTCGTACTCGGGGCGGCCGGTGTCCGGGTCGATCGACGTGAACACGTCCTGGTACACGAAACGCGTCGCGTCCAGGAAATCGATCGAGTCGGCGCTCCGTTCCAGCACCCAGAGGTAGGCGTTGCGCCCGGGATGGACCAACGCCTTGCGGGTCGAACCGCCGCGCTCGACGTCGATCAGCAGCGGCGGATCGACCTCGTCCCAGTCCCAACTGTCGTTCCAGTGGTACTGGTGATGCGCCTTCAACTCGCCGGTGTCGACGTCGAGCGCCAGCACCGAGGTGGCGTACAGGTTGTCGCCCGGCCGGGCGTCGCCCATCCAGGGACCGCCGTTGCCGGTACCCCAGTAGCTCAGTCTCAGTTCCGGGTCGTAGGTGCCGGTGACCCAGACCGGCACGCCGCCGGTCCGCCAGGTGTCGCCGGACCAACTGTCATGGCCGGGCTCGCCTGGACCGGGAATCGTGTAGGTCTTCCAGAGTTCGTCCCCGCTGTCGGCGTCGTAGGCGGCGACGAAACCGCGGATGCCCCACTCGCCTCCGGAAACGCCGACCATCACCTTGCCCTCGACCGCCAGGGGCGCGAGCGTCATGTAGTAGCCGCGGGCGTAGTTCTCGACCGCCGTTTCCCAGGCCACCCTTCCCGTCCGCGCGTCGAGCGCGAAGAGGCGGGCGTCGACGGTGGCGACGTAGACCCGGTCGCCCCACAGCGCGACACCGCGGTTGGTCGGGTGCATCTGCTGCAAATCCTCGGGGAGCTCCGGAACGAAGCGCCACAGCAGCTCGCCTGTCCGGGCGTCGAGCGCGAGGACACGGCTGCCCGGCGTGGTGATGAACAGCGTGCCGTCGTTGACGATCGGCGGCGCCTGGTGGCCCTCGTTGATGCTGGTCGAGAAGGTCCATGCCGGCGCCAGCGAGGCGACGTTCGAGGTGTCGATCCGGTTGAGCGGGCTGTAGCCCCAGCCATCGTAAGTGCGCCGGTACATCAGCCAGTTCTCGGGCTCGGGGGCGAGCAGCCGCTCCTGGGTGACCGCGCGGTAGGGCTGCTCCTGGCCGATCGCCGGCGCCACCACGGCGCCGAGAACGAAGAGAGTGACCGTCCGTCGAAGCACTGCTTGCCGATCCACCATCGTCAGAACTCCTTCTCGAACCGGATCGTCGCGCTGAAGCCGCCGGCTGCAACCAGCACGCCCTCTTCCGAGCGAAGCGGCAGCGACGGCAGCCGGCGCGGGGCCGGGCCCGAGATGACTTCGGCGCCGTCCCGAGGGTCGAACTCCGAGTCGTGACAGGAACAGACCAGGAACTCCGCCTCTTCGGACCAGTCCTCGATGTCGCAGCCGGTGTGGGTGCAGATGCCCGAGTAGGCGACGACGCCGTCCGCGGACGCTTCCCGCGTCTCCGGGGTCAGCGAATCGGGCTCGAAGCGCAACAGCAGCACCTGGTTCAGGCGCGAGCCGTCACGCACGGCGCCGGACGACGGGTCCATCGCGTAGCAGATGAGCTGCTCGCTCGCCAGGGGAACGTCGTCGACCCGGACCGTCTCGCCCTGGCGCGCCCCGAACGCGAACACGAAGCGGTCCCCTTCCTGAGGTCGAGCCCTCCGCGGATCGTCGGTCTGCGCGTGCAGCACATTCAGGCCGCGCACACCCAAACCCAGCGCCAGAGCCGATTTCAGAACGGTGCGACGGTCCTCCATGGCCGGCGAAGGCTAGCAGTAGAGTCGCGGCGTCCGCGCCGCGCTGATGCACAGGGAACAGGCCTTTCCATACAGCCCGGTGCTACCATTCCGCCGCTTCCGAACGCTCGATTCATCCTTCGGCCACCCGGCCGGCCGCCTACAGGTAACCAGCATGATCGACATCCCCGCCATCCGTTGGGGCAAGCCCTACGAGTCGCTCGAGAAGGCGACGATCGTCCACTTCGAGACCGGCGAGGAGCTGGCCACGCTGCACCAGACCAACCCCGGCCTGGTCCAGCGCGACATGCGCCGCGCCCAGCGCGCCCGCGACATCCTGCGCGAGATCCCGTCCAGCGAACTGATCTCGATGGTGATCGAGGCCGCCGACCTCTACCTGAACGCGGACCTGCCTCTCGGCAGCGGCAGCCAGACCCCGGAGGACTTCGTCCACTACCAGTCGGCGACGACCGGCCTGCCCGAGCACATGTGCCGGGCGAACATGGACAAGAACCACTTCGTGCTGACGAACATGGGCGAGGTGCTGGAGGCGCTGACCCGCGGTCTCGACCTGGACATCCTTGCCCGCGGCCACGGCGTCGAGGAACGCGGCGTGCCGGTCAGCTACCAGGCGCAGGCGCCGGTGATCGGGCCGGCGTGCCCCGCGAAGCGATCTCGATCTACCCCGGTGAAGGCGACATCGGCGCGGCGGTTCTCGCCTCCTGCTCCCGGAGCATGATCTTCGGCGGCGCGGAAACCGTGACCCGCTATCAGAACGACCCCCGGGTCCAGCCGCACGGCCCCGGTTTCAGCAAGATCCTGCTCGGCGACGACGTCGTCGACGACTGGGAGCAGTACCTCGACGTGATGGTCGACAGTGTGCTGGTCAACAGCGGCCGGAGCTGCATCTCCTGCTCAGGCGTCTGGGCCTCGCGCCACACGGAGGAGATCGCCCAGGCCCTCGCCGAGCGGCTGGCGCCCGTGCTGCCCAAGCCGGCCGACGACCCCGAGTCTCCGCTCGCAGCCTTC
>JAPVWO010000236.1 GCA_027493375.1 Candidatus Multivorans thiocomprendens
TCGGCGATGTGGAAACCCATGTCGCCGATCCCCATCACGCAGAAGTGGCCGTTCGCACTCACGGCCCGCGGAGCATAAGCCAAAGGTACCTCCGCGGACGCATCCCGACGTCTGCTACGGTTGCGCTTCCGCCCGCGACAGGGCCGTCCGCGGCGCCGGGCCGAACACGATGGCCGAACCGAAGACGAAGAAGAACGACGCGAGCGTCGAGGGATTCCTGGCCGCCGTCGAGAACGAGCGGCGCCGAGAGGACAGCTTCGTCGTCCTCGAGATGATGAAGCGGATATCCGGCGAGGAACCGAAGATGTGGGGCTCCTCCATCGTCGGATTCGGCAGCTATCACTACCGGTACGCCAGCGGACGCGAGGGCGACTGGCCGCGCATCGGCTTCTCGCCGCGAAAACAGAGCCTGACGATCTACGTCATGCCGGGGTTCTCCAGCTACGACGACCTGCTGTCGCGGCTCGGCAGGCACCGGACGGGCAAGTCCTGCCTCTACGTCAACAAGCTCGCCGATGTCGACACGGACGTGCTGGAGGAGCTCATTCGCGGTTCTCTCGACACGATGCGCGAGGTGTACCCGGAGTGAAGTACACGGAGTAGCGAAAAGACGAATGAACTACGAACGGATCCTGCTCGAACGGGACGGCAATCTCGCCACGATCACGCTGAACCACCCGGAAGTGCTGAACGCCACCGACGCCCGGATGATCGCCGAACTCGGCGACGCCGTGCTGCGCATTCGCGACCCGGAGAGCGGGGTGCGCGCCCTTCTGCTCACCGGCGCGGGCCGCGCCTTCTGTTCCGGCGCCAACCTTTCCGGCAGGGGCGACCAGGAGGAGGGGGCGGTGAACCCGACCGCCCGCGAGAACCTGCGCAACAACTACCATCCGCTGCTGCTCTCCCTCCGCGATCTGGACATGCCCATCGTCACCGCGGTCCACGGCGCGGCGGCAGGCGTCGGCATGAGCTTCGCCCTGATCGGCGACATGGTCTGCGCCTCGAAGCAGGCGTTCTTCCTCCAGGCCTTCGCGCGCATCGGTCTGGTCCCGGACGGAGGCGCCACCTTCATGCTGCCCCGCCTGATCGGCTGGGGCCGCGCGGTCGAACTCTCCATGCTCGCCGAACGTCTGCCGGCCGACAAGGCGTTCGAGTGGGGCCTGATCAACCGCCTCTACGATGACCGGGACTCCCTGATGGAGGGCGCCGCGGAGCTGGCCCACCGTCTGGCCAACGGTCCGCGCTCCCTGGCGATGATCCGCAAGGCGTACTGGGCGACCTGGCAGAACGTCTACGAGCAGCAACTCGACCTGGAGGCCAGACTGCAGGCGGAGGCCGGCGCCACCGAGGACTCCCGCGAAGGCGTAATGGCCTTCCTCGAGAAGCGGCCCGCCGAGTTCAAGGGACGCTGATCCCGGTGCTCGCTCGTTCACTTCTCGTTGCCTCGCTCACGTTCTCCACTGCGGCGCTGGCGGCGCGGGAGACGATCGAGTGGCGCCACTACGCCGCCGACCGCGCCAGCACGAAGTACTCGCCGGCGGCTCAGGTCGACGCCTCGAACGTCTCCGAACTCGAGGTCGCCTGGCGCTGGGTCACGCCCGACGGCCGGGTCGAGGCGCAGACCCTGGCCGGCGACCTCAAGGGCACGCCGCTCATGGTGGACGACACGCTGTACGCCGTGTCGGCCATGAACCTGGTGAGCGCCGTCGACGCCACGACCGGCGAGGAGCTCTGGACCTACGATCCGAAGGCCTACGAGCGCGGCATTCCGACCCACGGAGGGTTCACCCAGCGCGGCATCGAGTACTGGGAGCACCGCGGCATGGAGCGGATCGTGCTCGTCACGGGCACCCACCAACTCGTGTCTCTCGATGCGAAGACTGGCAGGCCCGACCTGGAGTTCGGCGAAGCCGGGATGGTCGACATGCGCGGCGACATCGGCCGGCCGGACCAGATGCGCCACACGGGCGCCAACTCCCCCGGCATCGTCTGCGGCGACACCGTTCTGATGGGCATGACGATCATGGACTTCTCCCTGACCCAGGAGATGCCGGCCGGTCACATCCGCGGCTATGACATCCGCACCGGCCGGAAGAAGTGGACCTTCCACATCGTGCCCCAGGGCGACGAGTCCGGCGCCGAGACCTGGCACGACGAGTCCTGGCGCTACTCGGGCAACACGAACGTGTGGTCGTGGATGAGCTGCGACGACGAGACGGGCTGGGTCTACTTCGGCACCGGCACGCCGACCAGCGACTACTACGGCGGCCACCGCCATGGCGACAACCTCTACGCCGAGAGCCTCGTCGCCATCGACACGGCGACGGGCGAGAAGAAGTGGCATTTCCAGGCGGTGCGTCACGGCCTGTGGGACTACGACTTCCCGTGCGCGCCGATCCTGCTCGACATCGAGGTCGACGGAAAGCGGATCGAGGCGGTGGCCCAGGTCAGCAAGCAGGCCTTCACCTACGTCTTCGACCGCAGGACCGGCGAGCCGGTCTGGCCGATCGAGGAGCGCAAGGTCCCCGAGAGCCTGGTCCCCGGGGAGTGGACCGCGAGCACGCAGCCCTTCCCGACGAAGCCGCCGCCCTTCGACCGCCAGGGCCTTCGCGAGAGCGACCTGATCGACTTCACGCCGGAGCTCGAGGCGAGGGCGATCGAGATCTACCGGGAAACGCTGCTCGGCGGCCCGATGTTCACGCCGCCGACCCTGGCCGGCGAGAGCCGGAGGGTGATGGCGCAGTTGCCGGGCCAGGCCGGCGGCGCGAACTGGGGCGGCGCCGCGGTCGATCCGAACAGCGGCGTCCTGTTCGTGCCGTCGCAGACCCGGGTCGGCACGATGTCGCTCGTCCCGCCGACCGCGCGTCAGCCGTCCGACCGCGACTACCTGCCGGCGTTCACGTTCCCGGGCGGCCCGGAAGGCCTGCCGCTCGTCAAGCCGCCGTGGAGCCGGCTGACCGCCATCGACCTGAACCGGGGCGAGATCCTCTGGCAGACGCCGGTCGGCGACGGCCCCCGCGACCATCCGGCGATCGCGGACCTCGACCTGGGGCCGCTCGGCGCCTGGCCGCTCGCCGGCCTCACGCCGGGCTGGCCGATGGCGACCGCCACCCTCGTGTTCGTCGTCACGAGCGAGCGCCGGCCCGACACGTACCAGGAAGGCGCCGCGGGGCTGGCCGGCCGCCGCGGGCCGTCGACCGGTTTCCTCTACGCCTTCGACAAGGAGACCGGCGAAGAGGTCTGGCGCACCGAACTGCCCGACACCCCGGGCGGCGGCCCGATGACCTATGTCGTCAACCGCCGCCAGTTCATCGTCGTGCCCGTCGGCGGCCGCGGCCAGGAGCACTCCCTGGTCGCCTATGCACTGCCGTCCGGCTAGGAGCGCCGCTTCGACAGACGCGCGCCGGGTGGATCGCTGATCCACTCCGCCCCCTGTTCCCAACCGTCATCGAAGACCGTGTCCCGGATCGGCCGCCGCCGTAGCGGACCGTGGCGTCCCAGGGGCTTGCCGATCGTGATCGTGAGCGACAGCTCGACGTTGGCCGGAATCTCCAGGATCTCCCGCAGTTCGTCCGCCACGGCGTTGTGCCAGCCGCTGTAGCAGGCGCCGTAACCCAGCGCCCGCGCCATCAGGAACAGGTTCTGGCACGCCGGAAAGACGGAAGCGCCCTCCGAGTGCGTCAGCTCCCGGTAGCGGACGTAGCAGGCGATGATGACGGCAGGGATCCGCTCGAAGTGGTCGACGTAGTGTTGGATCGCCCGGTTGACCCTCGACTTCGGCGAGTCCGGATCGGCGGCCGACCCCCGGTTCCAGCCCTCCTCCTCCGCTTTGCGCGCCCAGCCGCGGCGGAAGGACTCGCCCAGCAACCGGCGTGCGCGCCGCGCCCGGGGGCCGTCCCGCAGGACGATGAACCGGAAAGGCTGGCGGTTCGTACCGGACGGCGCCCGGCTCGCCGCGTAGAGGATCTTCGCCAGATCCGCGTCCGGGACCGGCTCGGGGCTGTAGCGCCGCACGGAGCGCGCGGTGGAGAGCAGTTCGAAGAAGTCGTCGGCGTTCATGGAGCGTACGATCCCCCACCCGCGAAGCCCGCGTCAAGGGATAGGATCGGCCGATCCTCCCACTCCTTCCCGTTGCGACGCGCCACGCGCACGCGCGGCGCCGACCCAGAGGAGCCCGACGATGCAGAAAGTCAGCCGTAGCGTTCTCCCCCTGGCCCTGCTTCTGGCCGCCTCCGCGGCGTCGGCCCAGCGGAGCCAGGTGGACCTGCAGGTGCACGACATGAACGGCGCCGAAATCGGACCGGTCAACGTCACCGTGTTCTCGCCCCAGGGCGAGGTCGTCGTACAGGACGCCACGCGCAAGAACGGCCGCCTGCGGATGCGCCTGACGGTGCTCGAGGAGCCGTACAGGCTGCTCTTGCAGAAGGACGGGCACCCTGAGCGGGAGCTCGAGATACAACTCGCTGAAGGCCGGGACAGGACGTTGACGGTTCAGCTCTGGGACGAAGAGACAGCCCGCAAGCAGCAGGCGATCGATGCCTTCAACGAGGGCATCGGCAAGCTCCAGGCGGGCGACGCCGCGGGGGCCCTGCCGCTGTTCGAGCAGGCGGTCGACATCGACCCGACCATTGCCGCCGCCCATCGGACGATCGCGGCCATCCTGCACAACCTGGGAAGACTCGACGACGCGCTCGAACCCGCGCGCAGGTATGTCGAGATCGAAGCAATGCCGCCCGACTTCGCCTCCATGTTCTTCGACATCTTCGCGGCTGCCGGCGATCCTCGCGCCGAGGAGGCGAAGCAGCTCGCGACCGAGGCCGGGATGGGCGCCGAACTCGCCCCCGGCGTGTTCTCGCAGGGCGTTCAGGCGGTTCGTGCCGGCGACGACGAGCGCGCCATCGAGCTCTTCCGCGAAGCGGCATCGCTCAATCCGAGGCTCCATCAGGCCTACCGGAACATCGGCACGATCTACTTCAACGACGGACAGTACGAGGAAGCGCTGGTGGAACTCGACCGCACCCTGGAGATCGACCCGCGCAACCAGGAAGCGCACCGCATGAAGTACTTCTCGTTCGTCTCGCTCGGCCGTCTCGACGACTCCATCGCGGCGGGCAAGGCGTGGATCGAGGTCAACCCCACCGCCGGCAGGCAGGTGCACTTCCAGGCCCAGCAGCTCTTCGACCAGGAGGCCTTCGGCAACGCGAAGCTCTACGACCAGTCGCTCATCGCCTGGGACGACAACCATCCGCGCGCCCACTTCCGGCTTGGCGTGATCTACCGTCGCAGCGCGGATTCCGGCCCGGCCAGGGAACACCTGACGAGGTACCTGGAGTCGGCGCCGGACGACGAGGACGCGGAGGACCTCGCCAGGGCCCACTACGAACTCGGGATTCTCGCTGTGAACGCCAGCGACACGGGCGCCGCCCGCGAGCACCTGAGCAAGTCGCTGGAGCTGGATCCGGAGGGCGAGTTCGCCGACGTGGCCCAGGCCGCCCTCGATCAGTTGTAGGCCGCGCGGCCGGGCGCCTACGCCCGCGCGCTGCCCGAGAACACCCGGAACAGCTTCTTCAGCGGGTCGTAGAACTCCGACACGACCCGCTCCTTGAGCGGGATGATCGCGTTGTCGGTGATCGTGATGTGCTCGGGGCACACCTTCGTGCAGCACTTCGTGATGTTGCAGTAGCCGATCCCCTCGTCGCGCTTGAGCGACGCCAGGCGATCGGCCGTGTCCAGGGGATGCATCTCGAGCGCCGCGTTGTAGACGAAGAAGCGTGGGCCGACGAACTCGTCGTGCAGGTGGTGGTCCCGCAGCACGTGGCAGACGTCCTGGCACAGGAAGCACTCGATGCACTTGCGGAACTCCTGGACCCGCTCGACGTCCTCCTGGGCGATGCGCCAGGTGCCGTCCTCGGCATCGGGCGGCCGCGGCTCGAAGGGCGCGATCTTCTTCTTCACCTCGTAGTTCCAGGACACGTCGCAGACGAGGTCTCGGATCACCGGGAACGCGCGCATCGGTTCGACGGTGACCGGACGGTCCGTCGGCAGGTCGCTCATCCGCGTCATGCACATGAGCCGCGGATTGCCGTTCACTTCCGCGGAACAGGACCCGCACTTGCCGGCCTTGCAGTTCCAGCGCACGGCGAGGTCGTTCGCCGACTCCGCCTGGATCTGGTGGACCGCGTCGAGGACGACCATCCCCTCAGTGACGTCCGTCGTGTAGTCCCGGTAGCCGCCCTCGCCTTCGGCGCCGTCCTGACGCCAGATTCTGAAGCGTGTCGCGGCCATCTCAGCCCATCTCCTCGACCAGCCTGGTCAGTTCGTCGCTCATCGGCTCCACCGGAATCTCCTCGACCACCATCTCGCCGTCCGCTCCCCTGGCGGCCCGGATGATCACCTTGCCGAAGTGCTCGTCCTTCCGCGGATAGTCGTCCCGGAACTGGGCGCCGCGGCTCTCCCGCCGCAGCAGGCCGGCACGAGCAACCGCCTCGGACGCGACCAGCAGGGGGTGCAGGTCGAGCGCGGTGTGCCAGCCCGGGTTGTACTCGCGGTTGCCGGGCGCGGACACCGCTCTCGCCCGCTCGGACAGCCGGCCGATCTCCTCGATCGCCTCCTCCAGCTCGGACTCGATGCGGACGATGCCGACCTTCTCCTGCATCAGGTCCTGGAGCTCGTGCTGAATCTGGTAAGGACCTTCGCCGCCCTCGCGTTCGAGCGGCTCGAGGGCCTCCCCGACCGCCGCCTCGACCTGAGCCTCGTCAAGCGTGACGTCGCCCTCTTCGCGGGCGAAGGCCGCCGCGTACTCGCCGGCCCGCTTGCCGAACACGAGCAGGTCCGACAGCGAGTTGCCGCCCAGCCGGTTCGCGCCGTGCAGTCCGGCCGCGCACTCACCGGCGGCGTACAGGCCCGGCACGGTCGACATCTGGCTCTCGGCGTCCACCCGCACGCCGCCCATCACGTAGTGCGTCGTCGGTCCGACCTCCATCCTCTCCTTCGTGATGTCGAGGCCGGCCAGCTCCTTGAACTGGTGGTACATCGACGGCAGCTTCTTCTTGATGTGGTCCTCGGAGTTGCTGATCTTCTCCTTGATCCAGGCGATGTCGAGGTACACGCCGCCGTGAGGCGAGCCTTTGCCCGACTTGATCTGGTTGACGATGCAGCGGGCGACATGGTCCCGCGTCAGGAGCTCCGGCGGCCGCCGCGCGTCGCGGTCGCCGACGACGTAGCGCCAGCCTTCCTCCGCGCTGTCCGCGGTCTGGTCCTTGTAGAGAGCCGGGATCTCGTCGAACAGGAACCGATCGCCGTCCGAGTTCAGGAGGATCCCGCCCTCGCCGCGCACGCCCTCGGTGACCAGGATCCCGCGCACGCTCGGAGGCCAGACCATGCCCGTCGGGTGGAACTGCACGAACTCCATGTCGATCAGGTCGGCGCCCGCGTCGTAGGCCAGGGTGTGGCCGTCGCCGGTGTACTCCCAACTGTTGCTGGTGATCCTGAAGGCGCGGCCGATGCCGCCGGTGGCCAGCACGACCGCCTTCGCCCGGTAGACCCGGAACCGGCCGCGCTCGCGATCGTAGGCGAGGGCGCCCGCGACCCGGCCATCGTCGAGCAGCAGCCGGAACACCGTGTACTCCATGTGGAAGTCGATGCCCCGGTGGATGCCGTGGTCCTGCAGGGTCCGGATCATCTCCAGACCGGTGCGGTCGCCGACGTGGGCGAGCCGCGGGTAGCGGTGGCCCCCGAAGTTCCGCTGCAGGATGCGGCCGTCCTTCGTGCGGTCGAACAGGGCGCCCCAGGCCTCCAGCTCCAGCGCCCGCTCCGGGGCCTCCTTCGCGTGGATCTCCGCCATCTTCGGGTTGCTCAGGTACTGGCCGCCGCGCAGCGTGTCCGTGACGTGGACCTTCCAGTCGTCGCGTTCGTCCACGTTGCCGATCGCGGCCGCCATGCCGCCCTCGGCCATCACCGTATGCGCCTTGCCGAGCAGGGACTTGCAGATCACGCCGCAGGAGGCGCCCGCGGCCGAGGCCTCGATCGCGGCCCGCAGGCCGGCGCCGCCCGCGCCGACCACCAGCACGTCGTACTCGTAGGGTGTCTGCTCCATCAGAGAATCCTGAAGTCGGTCCAGACGCCCATCGAGCACAACCGGACGTAGATGTCGGAGAACGTGACCCAGATCAGGCTGAGCCAGGCCCAGGCCATGTGCTTGCGGTTCAGGCAGGAGACGCAGCGGTAGCAGGCGCTCTGGAACGGCCTCCCCGCCATCACGTTGCGGAAGCCGCCGATCACGTGGCGCGTCGAGTGGCAGCCCAGCGCGTAGCCGCTCAGCAGCAGCCAGTTGATCAGGAGCACGAAGGAACCGATGCCGATGCCGAAGGCGTGGCCGCCCGACGCCGTCTCGAACTCGAACGCCCGGTACACGTCGACCGGGAAGAAGACGAAGATCCAGGCCATCATCGCGAACAGGAAGTAGCGGTGGATGTTCTGGACGATGAGCGGAAACGAGTTCTCGCCCCGGTAGGCGTTGCGGGGCTCGCCTACCGCGCAGGCCGGCGGATCGGCCCAGAACGCCTTGTAGTACGCACCGCGGTAGTAGTAGCAGGTGGCGCGGAATCCCAGCGGCAGGATCAGAATGAACAGCGCCGGCGACTGGGGAACGAAGCTCGGCCACCAGGCCGGGAAGCCCTCGAACCAGGCATGGTGCGAGAGGCCGAAGACCTCGGGCGAGTACAGCGGCGACAGGTAGCCGCCGAATACGTAGTGATCGGCCTGAAGCGCCGCCCAGGTCGCGTAGACGCTCGCGAGCCCCAGGCCCACGACAACGGCGCCCGGCTGCAGCCACCAGGCGTCCTGGCGCTGGGTTTCACCGAACGATCGCCGCTTCAGCGCGGCGGAGATGGCCATCTCGGATTCTGTCCTCTCTGGGTCGCTGGATGGAGTGCGTGAGCGAGGGCCGCGCTCGGCCCGGCGGTGATCATAGCCACAAAGTCGGGGACGATTCGACCCGAGGAACCGCCCTCCGCGTCGGCGCTGTTTGTGATCGAATCGCTGTTCGGATGATCAGGAAACCGGAGGTGCTTGCTCGGGCCGGAGTCGCTCTCCTTTCGACCGCCCTCCTGGCAACGGGATGGGCGTGGGGACAGGATCCGGCGCGGCGCGGCGACACCCGCATCGTCCGCGCCTACTTCGACGACCCATTGGTCGCCGCCCGAGCCGTCATGTCGCTCGACGCTCTCGAGTCGGAGTACGAGAAGGGTTACATCGTCCTGCGGGGCACCGAAGAGGACATCGAAACCGCCCGGCAAGCCGGAATGCGGATTGTCGAAGACGCCGACCACGTTTCCGCCACCCTCCCCTCCGAAACGCCAACCGAAGCCGTGCAGGGGACCATCGCGGGTTTCCCGTGCTATCGCACGGTAGAGGAGACCTACGCGAGCGCCCGGGCGATAGTCCGCGAACACCCGAGACTCGCCTCCTGGAGATGGGCCGGAAGGTCATGGAAGAAGACGCAGAGGCGCCCGGATGGCCACCCCTTGTACGTGCTGCGCCTGACGAACTCCGAAACCCCGGAGCCGAAGCCGGCTCTCTTCATCACCGCGGCTCTCCATGCCCGTGAGTACACGACCGCCGAACTCGCCCTGCGCTTCGCCGAGCACCTCGCGGACTCCCACGAGACGGACGCCGACGTGCGGTGGCTCCTCGACCACCAGGAAGTCCACATCATGCTGCAGGCGAATCCGGACGGGAGGAAACGGGCCGAGGAGGGTTTGCTCTGGCGCAAGAACCACAACACGCGCCACTGCCCCCACTCATGGGCGGGAGTCGATCTGAACCGCAACTTCGACTTCAAGTGGGGGCAGACGGGCTCCAGCACCGAAGAGTGCAGCTTCGTCTACCGGGGGCTGTCGGCGGCCTCCGAACCCGAAACGCAGGCGATCCAGACGTACATGGCGCGACTGTTCCCCGACGCTCGCGGACCCGGGGACGGCCAAGCGGCTTCAAGCGGCACGTCGGGCCTCGTCCTCGACGTTCACAGTCATGGGCGTCTCATCCTCTGGCCCTGGGGCCATACTCACGACCCGGCGCCGAACGGCAAAGCGCTCCAGACCCTCGGCCGGAAGCTCGCGTACTTCAACGGCTACACGCCGCTTCAGGCCATCGGGCTCTATCCGGTAAGCGGCGCCACCGAGGACTACGGCTACGGCGTTCTCGGCCGTGCCTCCTTTACCTACGAACTGGGTACGACCTTCTTCCAGGACTGCAGCCGATTCGAGGATTCGATTCTGGACGACAACCTGGACTCCCTTCTCTACGCCTTCAAAGCGGCGCGGACGCCGTACCGGACCCCGTCAGGCCCCGACGTGCGCGATCTGAGTCTGAGCGGCGACGCGTCGACGTTCGGTGTTGCCGCCGGAACGGCAGTCGCCCTGTCGGCGACCTTCGACGACACCCGCTACGAGAACAGAAACGGCTTCGAACCGACGCAGAACATCGCGGCCGGCGAGTACTATGTCGACGCGCCGCCTTGGGCCCGGCGGTCGACCGCGAACGCCATGCACGCCTCCGATGGCACCTTCGACCGCCCCACGGAGACCGCTACGGCGACCATCGACACGACCGGCCTGAGCGACGGCGAGCACACCGTCTTCGTCCGAGCGAGTGACGCCGACGGCAACTGGGGCGCTGTCAGCGCGGTCTTCCTGTTCGTCCACAACCCGGACGACGGCCCCGGGGACCACACCGGCGACGATGACGACGACCCGGGGAGCGGCGAGAACGGCAGTTGCGCGGTGGACGAGAACACCGTTTGTCTCCACGACGCCCGCTACGAAGTACGAGTCACCTGGCTCGACGGGGACGGCCGGACCGAAGCAGCAAGGGCGGCCAGCTCTTCGACCGAAGACTCGGCGCTGTTCTGGTTCTTCGACCCGGACAACTGGGAGGTCCTCGTCAAGGTGCTGGACGGCTGCGCCCTGAACGATCACGTCTGGGTGTACGGCGCCTCGACGACGGACCTCGGCTACAGCATTCGTGTGACCGACACCGCGACGGGCGTCGAGAGGGAGTACCTGAACGAACCGGGCGTGCCGGCCTCGGCGATCTCCGACGCGGCCGCCTTCCCGGACGCCTGCCGCCCACCGTAGATGCAGGCCATGGAGACGCGGTCTCCGCGCCGCCCGACCGCCGGATCGCCTCAGAGAGCCGGCGAGGAGCGGAGGTCGTCCACCTCGGACACGCCCGCCGTCGCGCCGCCGGCCGCCCGCTCCGCGTCGAGCAGGGAGGCGCCGCGTTCGATCCAGGTCCGGCCGCGCACCCGGACGGCGAGCAGACCGGCGAGCAACGCGACATGGACGATGAAGCAGCTCCATGCGCCGATGAGGCCCCAGTTTCGCGTGGCGAAGAACACGAGCGGGACGAAAACGAGCCAGGCCACGCCGATGTTCACGACCATCGGGTAGGTCGTGTCGCCGGCGCCGCGAAGCGCGCCGGAGTAGATGTTGAACGGCAGTTCGAAGATCAGGCACAGGGTGCAGATGAGAAACAGCGGCCGCGCGTACGGCAGCAGCGCGGCGAGATCGCCCGCCTCCCGCGCGAACAGTTGCATCAACCACCCGGGGAAGCCGACGTAGATGACGGCCATGATCGCCATCGCCCCGTAGCCCAACCACATCACGCGACGGACGACGACGCGCACGTCGTCAAGCTGTCTGGCGCCCAGACACTGCCCGACCAGCGTTGTGCAGCCGACGGCCAGCGCGACGGCGAGCATGAAGGAGACGGACCAGGCGTGTATCACGGCGTTCGTCGCCGCCATCTCCGCGTCGCCCAGATTCGCCACGAGGGCCGTGAAGACGCTGATTCCGCCCATCTCCATGAACACCTGGACACCGATCGGCAGGCTGACGCGGAGCATCTGGCCGAGCAGGGCCGCCTCCGGCGGCCGGGGGCGCGTCGCGCCGTAATCGCGCCCTATCCTCGTCGCGAGCACGCCGGCCAGCAGGCCGACCGCGACGAGAAACTGGGCGATCACGGTACCGACCGCGGTGCCCGCCGCGCCAAGCTCCGGGAAGCCCCAGACGCCGAAGATGAGCAGGTAGTTCAGTCCGCAGTTCAGGGCCAGTTGAATCAGCCCCGCGAACATCGGGACCTCGGTGCGTCCGAGCCCGCGGTAGTAGTTCTCCGCGACGAGGAAGACCATCAGCCCCACCGCGGCCCCCAGCCGCACCTCGGTGTAGTCGGTGGCGATCGCCTGGACCTCCGCCGACGCCCCCATCACCCGGAACGCCCAGCCGGACAGCGGCGCCGCGAGCAGGACGGCGACGCCCGCGCCGGCGGCCAGGTGGAGACCCTGCCAGAAGGCGACGCCGACCCGGTCCTTCTTGCCGGCGCCGAAGAACTGGGCGACGAACGTGTTCACGCCCTGCAGCAGGCCGACGAAGAAGCCCAGCAGCCACCAGGAGATGATCGCGCCCAGGCCGACCCCGGCCAGGGCGACGACGCCCAGCCGGCCGACCATCATCGCGTCGATGAGGCCCATCGCCGTGTGGGTCATCTGCGTGATGACGACCGGACCGGCCAGCACGAGGATGCGCCGATAGGAAATGTCGATGTTCATCGTTCAGGATTCCGCGAGCAGGGTTTCGAAGCGCGCCGCCATGCGCGGTCCCGCCCCTTCGTCTTCGTGCTTGAAGAAAACGTAGGTTTCGCGCCAGGGTTGCCGCCGGATCCTGTCGGCCCAGGAGCGAAGCGCCGCCTCGTCGTAGTCCTCGCGGCGGAGCCGAAGATAGCCGAAGTCCGCGGTCGCCTGAAGCGGCGCGTCGTGGTCGCCTCCCGCGTCGGCGACGCACAGGGCGGCGCCGGCTTCCTCGAGCAACGCGAACACGGCGTCGTCGAACCAGCTCGCGTGCCGGAACTCGAACGCCGCCCGCAGGCCCGCAGGCAGGCACTCGAGGAATGCCGCAAGCCGATCGTCGTCCCGCCTGAGGTACGGCGGCAACTGGAACAGGAGCGGGCCGAGCTGCTCACCCAGCACCTTCGCGGTGCCGAAGAGATACTCGACCGAGTCGTCGGCGTCCTTGAGCCGCTGGTGGTGAGTGATCCGGCGGGAGGCCTTCAGCGCAAAGCGGAAGCTCTCCGGAACCGAGTCACGCCAGCGCTCCAGCAGATCGGCCTTCGGCATGCGGTGGAAGGTGTTGTTGATCTCCACCGCGCCGAGCTTCCCGGCGTAGAACGAGAGCATGTCCGGGCGCTTCGTCCCGGGCGGGTAGAAGTGGCCCTCCCACGCGGGATACGAGAACCCGCTCGTGCCGGTGCGGACCCGCATCGCTGACAGTCTGCCGAGGGTAAGCCGCGATGGGCCGGGCCGCTATGCGCCGTCGTCGAGGAACGGGCGCAGCTTCTGCGCCCAGTCCGGGTGCCGGAGCTTGCGCAGCGCCTTCGACTCGATCTGCCGGATGCGTTCCCGGGTCACGTTGAACGACTTCCCGACCTCCTCCAGCGTGTGCTCCGAGCCCTCGCCGACGCCGAAGCGCATCCGCAGCACGAGTTCCTCGCGGGGCGAGAGAGAACGCAGCACGTTGCCGGTCTGCTCGCGCAGGTTGGAGGAGATGACCTCGTCGATCGGCGACGGCGAGTTCTTGTCCTCGATGAAGTCGCCGAGGTGGGAATCCTCCTCTTCTCCGACCGGGGTCTCGAGCGACACCGGCGCCTGCGCGATCTTCATGATCTTGCGCACCTTGGAGGCGGGAAGGTCCATGTGCTCGCCGATCTCTTCGGCGGTCGGTTCGCGCCCCAGCTCCTGCACCAGCGACCGCGACGTGCGGGTCAGCTTGTTGATGTTCTCGATCATGTGAACCGGGATGCGGATGGTCCGCGACTGGTCGGCGATCGCCCGCGCCACGGCCTGGCGAATCCACCAGGTGGCGTACGTCGAGAACTTGTAACCGCGGCGATACTCGAACTTCTCGACCGCCTTCATCAGGCCGATGTTCCCCTCCTGGATCAGGTCCAGGAACTGGAGGCCCCGGTTGGTGTACTTCTTGGCGATCGAGACGACCAGGCGCAGGTTCGACATGATGAGCTGCTCCTTGGCGCGCTCGCTCAGCGCCTCGCCGCGCTTGACCTTGGCCACCATCGCCCGCAGTTCCCCCTGCTTGACGAAGTGCCGCAGTTCGAGCTTCCGAACCTCTTCGCGGTACTTCTGGATGCGCCGACGGTGCAGCGCCCTGAGCTCCTCGTTGTTCTCGCGCTCGAGCGCCACCTGGGCACGGCTGATGTCCCGCTCGCTGCGCCGGAAGCGGTTGTCGATCAACTTGACCAGGTCGACGACGCGATTGCGGTCCGGACCCGTGAAACCCAGCTCAACGATCAGGGCGGAGGCCCTCTCCTCCAGGCGGTCGATGTCCCGCGCGATCTCCTGGAAGCGGTCGCCGCGGGGGCTGTAGCGCTTCTGCCGGCGACGAGTGCGATCGAGTTCCTTTTCCAGCTCCTGCATCTTCTCGAACACACCGACGCGCTTGGCGATCCGCTTGTGGCCGTTCTGGTCCAGCAGGGAGATGGGATGTTCGATTTCCACCAACTGGGAAAGCGGCTTCGCGTTCTTGCGGTCCGCGAGCTCGGTCATCGCCAGCAGCCGGGTCATCAAGTCGGCGTTCCGGGCCATCGCCTGGAAGATGAGCCACTCGCCGTCCTCGAGCGCGCGCGCAATCTCGACCTCGCCGTCGCGGTCCAGCAGCGGGACGGTGCTCATCTCCCGCAGGTACATCCGCACGGGATCGCTGGTGTTCAGGGGCTCGGTGACGGTCGGCGTCGCGGGATCCTCGTCCGCCTTCTCGATCTCGAGCGTGACCGTCTCGTCGAGATTCGCCACGTACCAGCCCGGCCGACGGATCACGCCGACCCGCAACTCACGCAGGCGGTCGTAGAGCTCGTTGATCTCGGCCTCGACGCCGACCATGTCGGCCGGCATCATGTCGTTGATCTCGTCGTTGAGGAGATACGTCTTCGCCTTCCCCAGCTCGAAGAGCTGGCGAATGGACGAGTACCTCGCCTCGAGGGGCTTGTTCACATCCTTCACTGGGGCAACTGCCATCTTCCATCTCCAGGTAAGGGCCAAGCAGAGGGGATTCAGCGGCGGCGCCGAGAGCCGTCCGTGTCGACCTCAACCCGCACACTTCCCCGCCCGCCGAGAGAGTGCCTCAGCGAACCGGGGTACATTGAGCGCCGACAGGCGCATAAGTGTAGCAGTATGAAGACGATCAACCACCCCGTTGTGTTTCGCACCGGGTCTTCTCCGCTCTTGCTCTCCGGGGCGCCTATGGGGCATCGCGTCCATCCTTCTCAAACGTCGCGGCCTTCGCAGTTCTTCCCCGCTGCCGCAGCGCCTCGCGGAGCAGGTACTCGATCTGCCCGTTGACGCTCCGCAGTTCCGCCGCCGCGAGCCGCTGAAGTTCCTCGAACACGGCGAAGTCGAGCCGCAGAAGGAACGCCTTGCGGGGAGGGGCCGCCACCGTACAGCGTCCTTCCGCTTACGGATAGAGCGTGCCGGTGTTCACGACCGGCTGGGTGTGGCGGTCGCTGCACAGCACGGCCAGCAGGTTGCTGACCATCGCGGCCTTCCGCTCGTCGTCGAGATGCACCACGTCCTTCTCGCTCAGCATGTTCAGTGCCTGCTCCACCATGCCGACCGCGCCATCGACGATCTGGGCCCGCGCGGCGACTACCGCCGCGGCCTGCTGGCGCTGCAGCATCGCGGCAGCGATCTCCGCCGCGTACGCCAGGTGACTGATCCGGGCCTCGATCACCTCGACTCCGGCGGTCGCCAACCGTTCCTGGACCTCGCCGCGGAGACGCTCGGAGATTTCGGCGGTGTGATGCGACAGGGAGATCTCGCCCTCTTCGTGTGCATCGTAGGGATAGCCCGTCGCCATGTTGCGCAGCGCGGCCTCGCTCTGAACTTGCACGTAGTCCTCGTAGTCGTCGACGTTGAAGAGCGCCTCCGCGCTGTCCGTGACGCGCCAGACGACGACCGCGCCGATCTCGATCGGGTTACCGGCGTTGTCGTTCACCTTCAGCTTCCCCGTCTCGAAGTTCCGGGTCCGTACCGACACGCGGCGCTTGCTCAGGAACGGGTTGGCCCAGCGAAGACCCGTGTCGTAGACGCTGCCCCGATACGAACCGAAGAGTTGGAGAACCTTCGCCTCGTTCGGGTGGACCATGAACAGCCCGAACATCAGAAAGATGAGAACGGGAATGCACACCGCGCAGAAGATCACGACGGGGATGACTTGCCAGATCCCGAAGACGGCGACCCCGCCAATCGCGAGGAGGATGAGGAGGACGAGCAGGCACAGCATGCCGATACCTGATCCCACCGAGAGACGATTCTCCCGATGCTCTACGATTTGTCGTTCCATTGGCTGATGACTCCCTTGATCACGCGGCCGACCTGGCGACCGCTGGTGTGTGCGATATGAGAGTGATATCACACTCATATCGAACCCGCCACCTGGTCGGCCGGCCGACCCTGTCGTGAGAACGACCGGACAGGACGACCCCGAGGCGGTCCTGCGCATCGCCGGACGCTTCCGCATCGGCGACCGCGCCACCGCCGCGGTTGAACTGCGCGCGGGCCACATCAACGACTCGTATGTCGTCTCCACCGTGAACGGCAACCGGTTCCTGCTGCAGCGGATCAATGGCTACGTGTTCCCGAATCCAGCGCGGGTCATGGCGAACATCGTGCGGATCACGCGCCACCTCGAACGCAAGCTCGGCGCGGGGAGCGGCCGGCGGCGGCTGACTCTGGTTCCCGCGGCGAACGGGGAGATGTGGTTCGAGACAACGGCACAGGACCGGCGAGCCGACTGGTGGCGAATGTACGAACTGATCGAGAACACGACGACCGTACTCCGGGCGTCGACGCCGGAGCAGGTCTTCCTCGTCGCACAGGCGTTTGGTCGCTTCGAGACGCAGTTCGTCGATCTCCCTCCACCACCGCTGCACGAGACGATTCCGGGCTTCCACGACACGCCGAACCGCATCGAGACACTCGACCGGGCCCTGAGTGCGGCAGCGGCCTCGCCTGCCGGGAACCACAGACGCCGGCGGGCCATCGCCGAGATCCGGTCGATCGCCGCCCACCGCGAACTGGCCGGCCGGTTGAGCGCCGGCACGGCTCACCAGTTACCGCGGCGGATCGTCCACAACGACTGCAAGATCAGCAACATCCTGTTCGACAGGGCAACCGGCGAAGCGCTCTGCGTCGTCGATCTGGACACCACGATGCCCGGACTGGCCGCTCACGACTTCGGGGACATGGTGCGCTCGATGAGCCACCGTGCCGAAGAAGACGCCCGGGACACCACCGGGGCGCGAGTCGACCCGGAACTCTTCGCCGCTCTGGCCCAGGGTTACCTGGACGGCGCGAGTTCTCTGACCGAGGCGGAGCGTCGCAGCCTGGTCGACGGCGCCCTGGTGCTCACGCTCGAGCAGGCCGTGCGCTTCCTCACCGACCACCTGGATGGCGACGTCTACTTTCGCGTCGAGCGGCCCGACCAGAACCTGGACCGTTGCCGCGTGCAACTGGCCCTGCTCGAGTCGCTGCTGGCGCGTGACACGGACCTGCGCGGAATCGTCGGAGGCCCAACAACCACCTAGTCAGAAGGCCTCGAGGTCACGCTGCCCGCCTAGCTGCCTGGGCGGGTTGTGGTAGGTGCGATTCAGACCGCCGACAGTGTCCCTCACCGTGATCCAGTACTCCACGTCGGACAGGGCGCCGTAGAACACCCAGTACTTGCCGTTCAGTACACGGCCGTCGAGCACCTTGACGACCAGCTCCACGTTCTCCGAGTCGAAGAACCAGAACAGACCCGACTCGTCGGAGATCGCCACCGGGATGGCAACGCCGCTTCCGAAGTCATCGGGCACGTCGGGATTCGCCCAGTGCACCCGGGCCTCGAACCGACCGTCCCGCAGGCAGAGGAAGCTGTCGTCGACCCGACATGGGCCGCTGTAGCCGCCGGTCGTCGCACTTGCCTCCTCCGAGTACTCGAATCCCTGGCGTCCACTCGCGCGCAGGCGGAACGTGTACGGCGTCTCCGAACGGAGTCCGTCGATGCGGACGCGCCCGTCGCTTGCGTCCGCCGTCGTCACCTGAGCCCAGCCCGCCGTCTGGCTGCGTGCCTCCACGCTCAACAGCCCCCTGCCCGCGTCGGCCCAGCTTCCCCGCCAGAACACGATGACGGCCGAGTCCTCCGCCGGCTCCGCGGCGACGTCGCCGGTGAATCGCGGTTCCGGGTCGTTCGGATCCGGCGCCCCGGGTTCTTCCTGCCCCAGGCGCTCGAAGGTCAGCCGCGCCATCGGCCTGTCCGTGAACCTGCCCACGCCGCGGATGCTCGTGATCGTCCCCCGCGGCACCGTCGCCGGGTTGTCGAGGGAGAACTCGGTTCCCTCCTCGGTGCCCGCGTCGTAGGGGAAGAGGTCGACCTCCAGGCGATCGAGCCACTGTCCGCCGCCGTCGCGCAGCGACCGCCCGTGAATGCCGACGAACCAGTCCGGACTGGGGGCGATCATGGTCACCAGGGTGACGAGGGGATAATCCGCGGTGACCTCGAACTCGATCGAGGCCGAGGCCGTGCCGCCTCTCGGAGGCTCCTTCTCGAGCACCTCGGAGACGTGGGGGCTCCTCTCCATGAGGGCTCTGAGATCCCGCTGAATCCCGAGCTCCGCCACCCGCTCGATCTGTCGGCTGGCCCGGCCGCCCGGCTCCCAGAAGCTCACCCGGTCGTTGTGAACGGCGCCAATCAGGGGTGAGAAGTGGGCGTTGCCGGGAACGCCGCCGGGCGTCACGGCGCGGGTCCAGGTGCCCTGGAACGTGAGACGGTAACTGGCCGACTCGGCTCCGACGGACTGCGCCCACACGGGCACGCCCAGACAGGACCAGACGGCGGCAGCCGCCAACAACGGTTTCAGAGGGATCGGCCACATGGGTGCATCGGTTCCAGGAACGCCTCGATGACTTCACCGTCCGCCGCCAGACCGCCTGATCCCGGCTCGGCGCCCGTGTCTTGATCACCAGGTTCCGCGGCAGGCCCGAACCAGACGCCCATGCGCATCCACTCGTCCCCGGCGCACTCGAACTCGATCAACGTCACAAGGTCTCCGACTTCTTCCCCGGCCTCGTACAAGGTATGGCCGCGGAACGTGGCCCAGCGTGCGGTGAAGTCGCCCCGGTCCAGGTCGCCGCGACCCAGGTTCTCGTCGACGTTCAGTTCAATGCCCATCTCGCGAAACGTCACGGACTCACTCGTCTCGCCGTCGAAGAAGGCCCGCAGATCGTCGCCCCCTGCTCTCACGCGAAGGTAGAAGAACCCCTCCTCCCGGAACTCTCCTCCCCAGGAGCCGTCTTCCGGTGGCCGGTCCGAGAAGACCGCCATCTCCATGAACAGCGGAATCGAGATGACCGCGGCGGCGTGGTAACCCCCCGGCTCACGCTCGGCACCGAGCACTTCCAGGGCCCGGCTCCTGCGCCGCTCCGGATCCTGGTTGTCGGCGGTCACCTGTTGGGCCGTCCGGACACCGAAGAAGGTCAGGCCGCCCACGACGAGGACCACGAGACCGAGGCAGCCGAGGCAGCCCAGGAGGGCGTAGAACCAGGGTGAACGGCCCGTCGACTCCGCCATCGGGCGACCGTAGCACGGCGGTCGACGCCGCTATGATTCACCCAATGGCGACTCTCGGAAAGCCGCTTGCCACGAACCGGGCCTCGGCAAAGGCCGTCGCCCGCGGCACGCTTCTCGAACAGACGATCCGCGGGAAGATCGAGCAGGCCACCGGCGCCGAACGGCTGGAAGTGCTGAACGAAAGCCGAATGCACAATGTGCCCTCCGACGCCGAAACCCACTTCCGGGTCGTCGTGGTCAGCAGCCGTTTCGAGGGTGCGAACCGGCTGCAGCGGCACCGGGTGATACACCGCGCCCTGGCCGACGAACTGGCCGGACCGGTCCACGCCCTGGCCATCGACGCGCTGACGCCGGCCGAGTGGCAGGCGCGTGACGAGCAACGGAGCCTGTCTCCCGACTGCCGCGGCGGCTCCCGGTTCGACTCGCCGGAAGACTGATTACGGCTGCGGGACCACCCGGATGTAGGGCAGCGGCTGCTGCCAGCCCTGGGGATACTTCGTCCGCGCCGCCTCGTCCGACACCGCCGGCAGGATGATCACGTCCTCGCCCTGCTCCCAGTTCGCCGGCGTCGCCACCTGCTCCTTCGCGGTCAACTGCACGGAGTCGACCAGACGCAGGATCTCGGCGAAGTTGCGGCCCGTGCTCATCGGGTAGGTCAGCGTCGCCTTGATCCGCTTGTCCGGGCCGATCACGAAGACCGAGCGCGCGGTCGCGTTGTCCATCGGCGTCCGGCCCTCCGACGTGTCGCCGGCACCGGCGGGCAGCATGTCGTAGCGCTTCACGATGTCCAGGGTCGGGTCGCCGATCAGCGGATAGTTCAGGGCGTGACCCTGGGACGCCTCGATGTCCTTCGACCACGCCTTGTGGTCCGACACGCCGTCAACGCTGATGCCGATCACCTTGCAGTTGCGGCGGTCGAACTCGCCCTTGAGGCCGGCAACGGTACCCAGTTCGGTCGTGCAGACCGGCGTGAAGTCCTTGGGGTGCGAGAACAGGACGCACCAGCCGTCGCCGATCCACTCGTGAAAGTCGATCTCCCCTTCCGTGGTCTGAGCGATGAAGTTGGGAGCTTCGTCGTTGATCCTGAGCGTCATGGTTCCTCCGATCGATCGAGTTCTATGCGGAGCGCGTAGCTTGGGGCGCCAGTAAAGATGACCATTCTAGTCACGTTCAGGGTTGGTTGGGATAGAACGAGGGCATGCGGCGAACGGCCATCCTGCCAGCGGCCATCGTCGCGGTTTCGTGCGCGGCGCCGGCCCCGGACTCGAGGCCCAACGTCGTCCTGTTCCTCGCCGACGACCAGGGCTGGGGCGACCTGAGCGTCCACGGCAACGGGAACGTCCGCACGCCGAACCTCGACGCGCTGGCCCGAGAGGGCGCCTCCTTCACCCGCTTCTTCGTCAGCCCCGTCTGTTCGCCGACGCGTGCGGAGCTCCTGACCGGCCGCTACCACCCGCGGTCCGGCGTCTACGCCACTTCCCGGGGCGGAGAGCGGCTCGACCTGGACGAGACGACGATCGCCCAGATCTTCGATGCCGCGGGCTACGCCACCGCGGCCTTCGGCAAGTGGCACAACGGTACGCAGCCCCCCTACCATCCCAACGCCCGGGGGTTCGACGAGTTCTACGGCTTCACGTCGGGCCACTGGACACGATCGTCGTCTACCTGACGGACAACGGCCCGAACGGCTGGCGCTGGAACGGCGGCATGAAGGGTCGCAAGGGTTCGACGGATGAAGGCGGCGTCCGGTCCCCCTTCTTCGTCCGCTGGCCACGCGCCATCGAAGCCGGCACGGTCGTCGACCGGATCGCGAGCGCGATCGACCTGCTGCCGACTCTGGCCGAACTCGCCCGCGTCCCGTACACGACCGCCCACCCCATCGACGGCCTCAGCCTGAAACCACTGCTCGAGCCCGGAGCCGGTGCGGCCGGCGGATGGCGCGAACGGCATCTCGTGAACCACTGGCACGGGAGCACCAGCGTCCGCAGTCAGCGGTACCGGCTCGATCACGAAGGCCGCCTGTTCGACATCGCCGTCGACCCGGGCCAGCGGCACGACATCGCCGCGGAGCGGCCCGAGGCGGCCGCCCGACTCGCCGCCGTCAGGGACACCTGGATCGCCGAGGTACTGCCCGAGCTTCCGGACGAGGACGACCGGCCGTTTCCGATCGGCCATCCCGGACACGAATCCACTCATCTCCCGGCGCGCGACGGCACCGCCCAGGGCGCCATCGAGCGGTCGAGCCGTTACCCGAACGACTCCTACTACACGAACTGGACCAGCCCCGACGACGCGATCACCTGGGACGTCGAAGTGCTCGCCGGCGGCCGTTTCGAGGTCGTCCTCTACACCACCCGCGCCGAGGAAGACGCCGGCGCGCTGGTCGAACTGCGGCTCGGCGAGCAGGCAACAAGCGGCCGGATCGACCGGGCGCACGACCCGCCGCTGGTCGGCATGGACCGCGACCGCGTTCCCCGCATCGAGTCCTACGTGAAGGACTTCCGGCCGACGGTCCTGGGCGAGATCGACCTTCAAGCCGGACGGGGCACCTTGTTCCTGCGGGCGCTGGAGATCCCGGGCCACCAGGCGATCGACTTCCGCCTGCTGATTCTCCGCCGACTGCAGCCGCCCCGGCTTAGCGCTCCTGCCGCGCCTCGATCCGCCGGCGCAGCTCGTCGAGTTCCTCGCGGTCGGGCCGCAGGTTGGAGGCGCCATGGATGTAGACGTGCTCGATCTCGGAAGCGGCCTGCATCGTGTTCCAGTGCAGCAGAATGCGCACGCAGCGGTCGAGGCCGCCGGGCACCGCCATCTCGTGGCCGCACAGCAGCGCCACGTCGCGCCAGCCCATCAGACGGGCTGCCAGCGCCGGATACTCGGCGGTCAGGTCGGGCGTGGTGGTGAAGACGGCGCTCGCGACATCCTCCTGGTCGATCCCGTTCGCCTGAACCATCCTCTCCAGCAGTTCGGCGGTGGCAGTCAGAATCTGCTCGCGGCTCGAGCCCTGAACCGTCGTCGCGCCGCGGACGCCGCGGCACACCAGATGCCTGCGGCGCCAGGTATCGGACTGCGGCTTGCGAGGCATGAGAGCGACGTCAGCGGGTACGATCCCGCGTGAAGGGAAGCGGCGAACTGTACCAACGACTCTGCTGGCGGCTACCGGTGCCCCGGCACGCAAACCCGCGCGGCGCCGCCGCCTGCTTCTTGGCCGTGGCGACGCTTCTCGCCGCCTGCTCACCACCCGAGTCAAGCACTACGACCCTGCCGGCGCGGCCGAACATCCTGCTGATCCTGGCCGACGACCTCGGCTACGGGGACATCGGCGCCTACAACCCGGAATCGCGGATCCCGACCTCGACCGGCTCGCGGACGAGGGGGTACGGCTGACGGACGCTCATAGCCCCTCGTCCGTCTGCACACCGACCCGCTACGCACTGCTCACCGGCCGCTACGCCTGGCGCTCCAGATTGAAGCGCGGCGTGCTGAACGGTCGATCCACCGCCCTGCTCGAGCCGGAGCGCGTCACCCTGCCGGGGTTCCTCCAGTCCCTCGGCTACGCCACCGCCGGCATCGGCAAGTGGCATCTCGGACTCGGCGCAGATCCGGCTCCCGACGACGGGGAGCACGGCCGGACCGACTACGACGCGCCGCTTCGGCCGGGGCCGGTCAGCGCCGGCTTCGAGCACTACTTCGGCATCCCCGCCTCCCTCGACATGGAGCCGTACCTCTACATCGAGGACGCGGGCGTGTTCGAGGAAGCGACCGAAACGGTCGAGGCCAGCGCCATGCGGCGCTATGGCGGGGACGGCTACTGGCGCGCCGGCGACATTGCCCCCGGCTTCGACTTTCTCCAGGTGACTCCGACTCTCTTCGACCGGGCCGGCGGCTACCTGGAGCAGCGGGCGGCAGCCGGGGACGACCGCCCCTTCTTCCTCTACCTGCCGCTGCCCTCGCCCCACACGCCCTGGATGCCGCTGCCGGAGTTCGAAGGCGTGAGCGGCGCCGGGGTCTACGGCGACTTCGTCTCCCAGGTCGACGCCGGCGTCGGCCGCCTGCTCGACGCTCTCGACTCGCTCGATCTCGCCTCGAACACCCTTGTCCTGTTCACGAGCGACAACGGCGCCCACTGGATCGAAGCGGACATCGAGCAGACCGGACACCGCGCGAACGGATCGCTGCGCGGCCAGAAGGCCGACATCCACGAGGGCGGCCACCGCGTGCCCTTCCTGGCCCGCTGGCCGGGCCGTCTCCCCGCCGGCTCGGTACGCGGAGAGCTGGCCGGCCTGGTCGACGTCTTCCGTACCCTTACCTCCATCCTGGAGGCCGAGGTTCCCGATGGAGCCGCCGAGGACAGCGTCGATCTCGGCGCCGTGCTTCGCGGCGAGGACACGCCGCCGCCCCGCAACTCGCTGATCCACCACAGCTCGCGCGGGATGTTCGCCATCCGTTCCCACGACCTGGACGGCCCGGAGGCTCCCCGGAAGTGGAAGCTGATCGAAGGGCTCGGTTCGGGCGGCTTCACCCAACCACGGCAACTCGCCCCCGAACCCGGTGGCGCCGACGGACAGCTCTATGATCTCGTCGCCGATCCGGCCGAGACGAACGACATCTACGTCGACCGGCCCGACATCGTGGAGCGGCTGACCGCGGAACTCGAGGCGATCCGCGGCGCCGACGCGGCGCCGCTGCCGCCGGCTGGGCGCTAGCGAGACCCAGTCGCGCGCGGCCGCGACCTCATCAAGGCTCGCAGGCGTCCGGGAAGGCGGTGACGTCGGTGATCGCCGCGGCCGGCTCTCCGGGTTCGTTGCGGTACTCCCTGACCGCCCCGGTCACCGTGTCG
>JAPVWO010000237.1 GCA_027493375.1 Candidatus Multivorans thiocomprendens
TCTAACGACTTGGACGGAAAGCGGTCGCCGGAACCCGATCGCGCCGGTTCGCCGCCCGTTTCGGAGCGGCGGTCATCCGGCGAAAGGCGCCCGGACGACCAGCCGGTCGTCGAGGCGGACGGCGGTCAGTTCGCCGCCCCAGACGCAGCCGGTGTCGAGGGCCAGAAGGTCGTGCCGGGATCGCAGTCCGAGGGCGGCCCAGTGGCCGCAGACCGCGGCGCGGTCGGGACAGCCGCGAGGTTCGACGTCGAACCAGGGGCGGAGGCCGTCCGGCGCTTCCTCGGGCGGTCCGTTCCAGGTGCTCGGACGGCTCTTCGCGTCGAGCATCCGCATGCGGGTGAACGCCGTCAGCGACGGCTCGTTCCGGCGGCGGAGCAGGCGCTTCGCCTTCTGGCCGCGGAGCTTTCGTTCGAGCCGCCGGGCCGCCTCGAGAGCGTCGCCGTCCGACCATCCCGGCCGCAGGCCCGCGTGGACGAGGACGTAGTCGCGGCCGGCTGTCCGTTCGAAGTGGACGAGGGGCCGCCGGCGCAGCCAGTCGATCAGTTCCGGCGCGTCCTTCGCCTTGAGCGCCTTCTTCAGGGTGTCGCGTGGTCTCGCGCCGGCGACCCCCAGGTGGCGGGCGATCAGGTGGAGGTCGTGGTTTCCGAGGACGATCTGGAAGCGTTCGCCCATCTCGGCGTCCATGGCGCGGGCCCAGCGCAGCGCCTTGAGCGAGCGCGGGCCCCGGTTGACGAGATCGCCCACCATCCAGAGGCGGTCCGTCCGGACATCGAGGTCCATTCGGCCCAGCAGGGCCCGGAGCGTCCGGAAGCAGCCGTGGACGTCGCCGATCGCCCAGGTCGCCACCGGATTCCCTGAACGCCGACGGCGCTAGTCGACGATGGCCTGGTACGTCAGGCTCTGCAGATCCTGGCGGATGTTCAGGTGCGTGTAGGGCCGGACCTGGGTCATCAGGATGCCGATCAGTTCCTCCTCGGGATCGACCCAGAAGACGGTGCAGAACGCGCCGCCCCAGGAGTAGGAGCCGACCGACGCCGGCATCGCCGAGGCGCCCTTGTCCGTCACCACGCTGTAGCCGAGGCCGAAGCCGTAGCCGGGACCGCGCAGCCAGAGGCCGTGATCGCCGGTGTGGTTCGACGTCATCAGTTCGACCGTCTTGCGGCCGAGAATGCGCTCGCCGTCCAGCTCGCCGCCGTTCAGCATCATCTGGTGGAAGCGGTAGTAGTCGGCCGCGGTGGAGACGAGGCCGCCGGAGCCGCTGAAGTACCTGTGGGGCTCGCGCACGTGCCGGGCGTTCACGTCCGGCGCCTCGGTGAGGACGATCCCGCCGTCCTCGCCCGGCCGGTAGAGCGCGGCGAAGCGGCCGACCTTCGACTCGGGCAGGTAGAAGTAGGTGTCGACCATGCCCAGCGGCGCGAAGATGCGCTCCCTCAGGTACTCGTCCAGGGCCTGGCCGGACAGCACCTCGACCATCCGGCCGACGACGTCGACCGAGGGGCCGTACCGCCAGGCGTCGCCGGGGTGGAACTCGAGCGGCAGTTCGGCGAGGGCGGTGACGAAGTCGCCGACCGTCCACTCGGGGTCCCGGTTGTTGCGCAGCTTCGCGTACTCGGCGCCGAGCAGACCGCGGTAGCTGTTCGCGAAGCCGGCGGTGTGGGTCAGGATGTGCTGGACGGTGATGGGCCGCGCGGCCTGGACCAGCTTGTAGGGGGCGCCCAGATACTCGTCGGCGTCCGGCGCCGTCGCGACCTGCATCTCCGCGAACTCGGGCAGGTACTTCGCGATCGGGTCGCGGAGCTGGAACCGGCCCTCTTCGTACAGGGTCATCAGCGCCACGGAAGCGATCGGCTTGGTCATCGAGGCGATGCGGAAGATCGTGTCCCGGGTCATCGGTGCGCCTTCCTCGGGCCAGCGTTCGCCCTGGGCCTCAAAGTGGACGACCTTGCCGCGGCGCGCGACCAGGGTCACGGCGCCGGCGACCTGCCGGCGGTCGATGTAGGCGCCGACCGCCTCGGAGAGCCGCTCGAGCCGTTCGCTCGACATGCCGGCGCTTTCGGGCTCGGCGATGGGAAGCGGCGCGGAGCCAGGCTGGTCCGCGGCTGCCGTCGGCGGAGCGGCCGCCACGACGCCGGCGAGGAGGCCTCCGAGGAGGAAGGCGGCGGCGGACAGCATCGGGACACGGTTTCGTTGATTGAGGTTCATGGGCGCCTCCCTGGGGGTGTGGCGGTGTCTTCGGTCTGGCCGGTCAGCGTCTCGCGCGGGGCGTCAGCGTTGTCGTATGCCGCTCGCCGTCGCGCAGGTAGACGACTTCGATCGGCTCGTCGATCTTCACGGCGTCGAGGGCGTACGTGTAGTCGTAGATGTTGGCGATCGTCTGGCCGGCGAACTCCACGATCACGTCGCCGCCCTGAAGGCCGGCTTCAGCGGCCGGGCCGCCCTCCATCACGCCGCCCAGCAGCAGGCCTTCCACTTCGCTGGCGTAGTCCGGGATCGTGCCGGTGTAGGCGCGTACGGTGTCGCGGCTGCCGCCCTGCTGGAGGGTCCGCTCGACCTTGACGAACTCGAGCGGCTCGTCCTGGTTCGCGGCCCGGCGTGTCAGCAGGGCGGCGAAGCGGGCCACGCGCTCCAGGCCGTCGTAGTCGATGCGGTCCGGCGTGTCGGTCGGCCGGTGATAGTCCTCGTGGGAGCCGCTGAACAGGTTGACGGTCGGAATGCCGGCATTGTTGAAGCTCAAGGTGTCGGTCGGCAGGTACGGATCGGTCTGCACGCCAAGATCGAAACCCACCGGGACGTTCGCCGCCTCGACCAGGCCCGTCCAGTCGGGACTCGAGCCGACCGCCTGAACGGTCAGGCGGTTGTCGCGGACCCGGCCCACCATGTCCAGGTTCACGTAGGCCGCGATCCGGTCGGCCGGAATGACGGCGTCTTCGACGAAGGCCGCGGAGCCCAGGAGCCCGAGTTCCTCGCCGGACCAGAAGGCGAGCGCGACGTTCCGGTCATGACCCAGCTCGCGCAACTGGCGCGCGGCGGCGAGGACCGCGGCCGTACCCGAGGCGTTGTCGTCGGCGCCGACGTGAATGGCGCCCTTCTCGTCCGGCCGCGCCAGCGAGTTGCCGCCGCGGCCCCGGCCCAGGTGGTCGTAGTGGGCGCCGACGACGACCCATGGCCTGGCGAGGCTCTCCGCCTTGCCGCCGGCGAGGACGGCGACCACGTTCCGCGCCGTTCCGCGCTCCCGCTCGATGGCTGTCTCGAGGGTGACGCGAACGTCCGGCAGGGGGAAGCCCGCGTTGTGCGGGTTGCCGTCGTCGAAGCTCTTCTGGATTTCCTCGAGGTCGCGGCCCGTACCGCTGAACAGCGCCTCCGCCACGTCGCCGCCGATGCTGGCCGCGGCGACGCCGGAGCCGGCCGCCGCGGTGTCGAAAGCCATCGGGATCGTCTCGCCGGCGTTCGGCGAGCGCGGTCCGGTCAGGACGAGGAGTCCGACCGCGCCCGCCTCGCGCGCGGTCAGGGCCTTGTAGCGGAGGCCCGAGTAACGGTTGAGGATGGCCCGCGCCTCGCCCTCGAGGTCCTCGGGGACGTAGCGCAGAACGACGGCGATCTTGCCGGAGACGTCCAGTGTCGCGTAGCTGTCGTAGCCGAACTCCTGGGAGTCCGGCACCCGGATGCCGTAGCCGGCGAAGACCGCCTCGCCTGCGACCTCCGTCGAGTCGGAGAAGCCCAGGGCCTGGATCTGCGTCTGGTCGCTGAACGCGGCGCCGCCACTCCCGGTTTCGATGCGGATCGTCGAGCCCGTGTCGCGGGCGCCGGACGTGAACTCGAAGTCCAGCAGCAGGTCGTCTTCGCCGGGCAGCGGTTCGGCGCCGAGCGCCGCGAGCTGCTCGACGAGGTACGCGGCGGCTTTCCGCTCGCCTTCCGTGCCCGTCAGCCGGCCCCCGAACTCGGGCGACGCGAGGGTGGCGACATGGCTCTCGATCGCGGATCGCGGATCGACCGGTCGTTCGGTGCGGCCGCCCGGTACACGGTCCGGCGAGGCTTCAAGGGCCGCGAGCGCCGCCTCGTGGTTCCAGTCGGCCATGTAGAGCTGGCCGCCGTCGCCGCCGTGCCGGCTGGACGTCCAGACCAGTTTGCGGCCGTCCGGCGACGGCACGGGGAGGCCGTCGAAGCGGTCGGTGTAGGTGACCCGGACAGGTTCCTTCGTGCCGTCCGTGTCGACGATGAAGACCTCGAAGTTCTCGAAGCCGAGCTTGTTCGAGGCGAAGAGGATGTACTCGCCGGAGGAGTGCTGATAGGGGGCCCAGCTCATCGCGCCGAAGTCGGTCAGTTGCCGCTGGTCGGAGCCGTCGGGGTTCATCGACCAGACGTCGGCGATCAGGCCGTCCTCGCCGAAGCGCCGCCAGACGATGCGGGAACCGTCGGCGAAGAAGAAGGGGCCGCCGTCGTATCCGGGCACGTTCGTGAGCCGGGTCTGTTCGCTGCCGTCGGCGCGCATGACGTAGATCTCGCCGAAGTACGCGGGATCGACTTCCAGCAGGTTCGCTTCGCGCCCGGAGAGTTCCCGGTTGTAGGCGTCGCGGGTGGAGGCGAAGACGATCCACTCGCCATCCGGGGAGTAGGCGCCTTCGGCGTCGTAGCCGCGGACGTTCGTCAGCCGGCGCGGTTCTCCTCCGGCCATCGCCACCGCGTAGATCTCCATTTCCGGGTCGTAGTCCCAGGCGTAGCGGCGTTCCCGGCCCGAAGCACGGAAGTCGAGTTCCTGCTGCTGCAGCTCGGCCGAGCGCGGGTCGTGGTGCGTCGACGCGTACAGGATCTCCGAGCCGTCCGGGCGAATGAAGGCGCAGGTCGTCTTGCCGATTCCGGTCGACACCTCGCGGGTGTCTCCGGTGGCCAGATCGAGCAGGTAGATCTGGTAGAACGGATTCTCCGGCCGCCGTTCGCTCTGGAACACGAGTTGGCCGCCGTCGGCCGAGAAGTAGCCCTCGCCGGAGCGTTTGCCCTCGTAGATCAGACGCCGGGTTCGTTCGAGAAACGTGTTTTCGTCAAGGTCGCCGTCCGAGGCCTGGACCGGCGCGGCGCTGACGGCGAGAGCCGCGGCTACCAGTGCGGCGGTTACGGACTGAGGTCTCGGCACGATGGATCTCCCTCGCCAGTTCTCGACGGGCCTGCGAGGCCAGGAGATCCCGCCGCGGAACGAAGTCGGGCGAGTCTACTAACGGTGCTCGCCGGCGCCGCGATCCGTGTCATACTCGGCAGGCCGACTCGCCGGTTCCCCGGGGCGCCTCGCTGGAGGCAAGTGACATGACGACCGCGAACGCGACGACCGCAGATCTGCCGCAGACCGACGACTGGGTTGCTTGGCGCGCCCGGGTCGACGAGCGCATGCAGCACATGGCGACGAAGGCCGATGTGGCCGATCTCAAGGTGTGGATGCTGAAGACGATGGTCACCACGACGGTGACCACGATGATCGGCTTCGGCGCCCTGATCGTCGCGGCGATCAGGTTGCTGCCGTAGCGCCGCCTGGTCGGGCGACCGGCTGCTAGCCTGCCGACCCATGTGGGCCGGCCTGCCGATCTCGACCTGGGTGTTGCTCGCGGTGTCGGTCGGCGGCGGACCGGCCCTGGTCCTGCTGCGGTGGTGGTCTGAGCGGCGCGATCGCCGCCGCGGTTGCGGGTCGGCCCGGCGTGGCGCGGCGTGACGGCAAGCGCCCTGGTCCTCGTCCCCCTGGGCCTCTACATGCTGGTCCTGATCGGACTCGGCCTGTGGGGCCGGCGCGAGGGAGGGAGCCTGGAGGGCTACTACGTCGCCGGCAAGAAGCTGCCCTCCTGGGTCATCGCCTTCAGTTCGAACGCCACCGGCGAGAGCGGCTGGCTGCTGCTCGGCCTGACCGGGATGGGCTACGCGGTCGGCTTCCACGCGCTCTGGGTCGTGTTCGGCGAAGTGATGGGCGTCGCGATCGCCTGGACCCTCGTTTCCCGGCCGTTCAAGGAGTACACCGACCGGTACCGGGCAATCACCGTTCCCGACTACCTGGAGCAACGGTTCCGCGACCGCCGGCAACTCCTGCGCAAGCTGAGCATCGCGATCATCCTGTCGATGGTCGCGGTCTACTGCTGCGCCCAACTGGTGGCGACGGGAAAGGCCTTCTCGTCCTTCCTGGGGTTCAGCTACGTCACCGGCGTGCTTCTGGGCGCGGGCGTCACGATCGTCTACACGGCGGTGGGCGGCTTCAAGGCGGTCGCCTACTCGGACCTGGTGCAGGGATTGCTGATGGTGGGCGGGCTCGTCATGCTCCCGATCGTCGGCATCGCGGCCGCGGGCGGCTGGGGCGAAGTGATCGGCGCGCTCGAAGCGGCCGATCCCGACCTGTTGCGGGCCATGGGCAGCCGCGGCGCGACCTGGGCCGGCGTGCTCTCGGCGGCGAGCTTCGCCGGCATCGGGCTCGCGTTCCTGGGCGTTCCGCAGCTCCTGACCCGGTTCATGTCCGCGGCTTCGGGCCGCGAACTCGTGCGAGGCGGCCGGGTCGCGGTCGTGTGCATGGTCCTTTTCGACGTCGGCGCGGTGTTCACCGGAATCGCCGGTCGGGCTCTGTTCCCGCTGCTCGACGATCCGGAAACCGTGATGCCGACGATGAGCGCGGAACTGTTCCCGGCCCTCTTCACCGGCATCTTCCTCGTCATCGTTCTGGGCGCGATCATGTCGACCGTCGACTCGCTGCTGATCCTTGCCTCTTCTTCGGTCGTGCGGGACTTCGGCCAGAAGATCCTCGGCGCGGCCCGCGGTGACGGTCGCCTTACGCGCTACGGGCGCTACGCCACCGCGCTCGTCGGCCTGGTGGCCATTCCGTTCGCCCTGTACGAACCGCCGCTGCTGTTCTGGTTCATGCTCTTCGCCTGGTCGGGACTGGGTGGCGCCTTCGTGCCGGTCGTCCTCTGCTCGCTCTTCTGGAAGCGGACGACGTTGCCGGGCGCGCTGGCCGGGATGGCGTCGGGATTCGCGGTGACGGTGGTCTGGGTCGTGTGGTTCAAGGCGTCGTACCACGACCTGTACGAGCTGATCCCGGGGCTCATCGCGGGGACGGCGGCGACGGTGATCGTCAGCCTGCGGACGAGTCCGCCGGAAGGGGCGGCGGCCGAGTTCGAGGACGTTCACGCGACGGTACGCGGCGGCGCGTAGAACTGCCTCTGTGAGTGCGACGGGATGATCCGGGGCTTCCGGTGCAAGGACACCGAGCGGCTTGCCGCTGGCTAACGCGTACGGCGTTTCGCTAGCATCGAGCGCGTGGCGCGGCGCAAGCTAGCTCAGTTGGATGCCGCGGCCACACTCGCCTTCCTTCATGTGCCGCCCGGAAACCGGCTTGAACCGTTGAAAGGCGACCGGCGTGGCTCGTACAGCATCAGGATCAACGACCAGTGGCGGCTCTGCTTCCGGTTTGTTGGCGGAGACGCGCACGATGCTGAGATCGTTGACTACCACTAGGCTGATTCGAGGAGTCCCCAATGAGCCGACTTGATCCGGTCCATCCGGGCGAGGTGCTGAAGCACGACTTCATGGAACCCTTCGCGTTGTCGGCCGCATCGTTGGCGAAGGCGATCGGCGTGACGCCGACGAGGATCCGCGAGATCGTTCGGGGACGGCGAGGAATCACGGCGGAGACGGCGCTGCGTCTGGCCAGGTTCTTCAACACTGACGCCCGGAGTTGGATGAACCTCCAGCACCGCTACGAACTCGAAGTTGTGGAGCGGGAGAACGCCGACGCCTTGCGCGCCATTCGTCCGCTTGAAGTGGCGTGACCGTCTCGCTCTGAGACGGACACTCGAGCGGCGGCTCCTTACCCCGGCTCGCTCTCAATGCGGACGTTGGCGGCGAGATTCAGGTCGTCCAATGCACGTCGGAGGTCCCTGGCGAGGGAGTCGGCTGCGGCTCCGTCGGTGGACGCTTCCAGCCGGACGTGTACGGTCAGGTCGCGGTTCGCGGCGGCCCGCAGCCTTGGCAGCAGCTTGAGGCCAACGCGGTTCCAGTAGCCGCACGGTGCTCGCCGCGGCCTCCGGTTCGACCGGCGTCGAGCTGCCGACCACCTCGGACGGTCCGCCGACGGCAAACTCGAAGCCTTGGCCCTTGTGCCGTTCCATCTCCCGGTCGCTTTGGGGCTCGCCTTCAGCCGTTCGGCGATCTTCCTCTTCAGCAGGCAGATGTCCGGATCGAACATGACCTCCTCGGGAGGAACGGGCTCCTGGAACCAGACACGCTCCGGCGCATACAGCAAGCCTTCGCCGTCGCCGCCGGAGCCGAGCCCGAACTCGCCATCCGCAACCCACTCGACGATGCTGCTCCGCAGGACCGCGTCCGGGTCGACCAACCGAGTGAGCGACCCGTCGAGGAATCACTTTCGCAGCATCGATAGAGGCCAGGCGCCAGTCTCGCTGTTGGCCGGCGGCCAGTTGCGCTCGACGTAGCTGGCACCCACCGAGTCGTTCAGCAGGCCGCGCGACCGGAGCGCCGCCAGTGCGCGTCCGCAAAGGCTGTCGGCACTGCCGGAGTGGCCCGCGCCCAGGTCGATGACCGCGATGCGGTCCGGCGCGGCGGTCGAACTCCTCCTTCACCAGGTTGCGCACCGCCGGTCGGATCTCGTTCTGTTCGTCCAGCGCGGCTCGGCGGTCGCTCACGACCTTGC
>JAPVWO010000238.1 GCA_027493375.1 Candidatus Multivorans thiocomprendens
CGGCGGGTTGTTCCTCGGCCGGTGGCGCTTCGCCCTCTTCGCCAGCAGTCGCCTGCACCTCCTCAGGTGTCGGCTCTGCCGACGCGGGCGGCGATGACTCCTGGGCCGCGGCCGCGGAGGCAAATGCGAGCCCCAACGCCAGCCCCAACGCCAGCCCGAAGATCAGGCGTTCAGCGGTAGACATCGCGCCGATGGCCGACCTTCAGAATCACGATGACAACGGTCTCATCCGAGACGCTGTACAGCAAACGATAGCGGCCTACCCGGACTCGGAAGACATCGTCATAGCCGATGAGCTTCCTGCAGCCACGCGGTCTGGGATTCTTCGCCAGAGAGAGCATCGTTGCTGCGATACGCCGCTGCGTGCCGCTGTCCAGTCTGGCGAGCTGCCGCTCCGCGGATCGGCTGATCTGGACTTCATAGGTCGCCATCGAGCCCCAACTCCGCGAGAACGTCGGCGAGGGCGCGAGTGGGCTCGTGGCGGATCCGTTTCAGGTCGTCGATGTCTTCCAGTTCCTCCAGGCGATCGATCAAGGCTTCCTGGATGAAGTGGTTCATCACGACGCCATTCGAGCGACAGTAGCTCTCGACCGCTCGCTTGAGGACGGGGTCGATGCGGGCGCTGATCTGGACAGTCTCCATGACCGTCATGCTAGCAATTGCTAGGCCAGTACGACGCGCACGGCTCGATACCGGTTGACAGTCCCGCTGGCCCGTTTCAGAGTGATCGCACCGTGCGCTTTCTCGGCATCGATCTCGGCGCGAAGAGAGTCGGCGTCGCCGTCGGCGATTCCAGGGTCGGCGTCGCGGTGCCGCATACGACGCTACGCCGCACCAGCGACCGGCAGTTGATCGCCGAACTCAAGACGCTGGCGTCCGAGACGGATGCGGAGGTGCTCGTCGTCGGCGAGCCCCGCCGGCTGGACGGTTCCGTCGGGTCTGCTGCCGAGCGCTCCCGCGCCTTCGCGCGCAAGCTCGGTGACGCCTGCGACTTGCCGGTGCGGACCGTCAACGAGTCGCTGACCTCGGTGGAGGCGGAACGCCGGCTGCGTGCGGCGGGTGTCGATCCGCGGCGGCACCCGGAGCGGGTCGACGCGGTGGCGGCGCAGATCCTCCTCGAGGAGGAGCTCGGCCGGGAGACCGCATGAAGCGGAGGAGACCGCCGCGCCGTCGCCGCAGGCGGCGCCTGTTGCCGTGGCTCGCGGTCGGCGCCGGTGTGGTGCTGGCGGCCCTCGCCGCCGCCGCGGCCGGCGTGGTCGCCTGGGCGGAGCGGGAACTCGAACGGCCGCGGGGAACGGAGACGATCGAACTCACGATCGATCGCGGCGCGCCGATGACCGCGATCCTCGACCAGTTGGCCGCCGCCAACGTCGTCGGCGATCCGTTGCTGGCCCGGCTCCACCTCGACTACCGGCGCTCCGGCGAAACGCTGCAGGCCGGCGAGTACCGCTTCGAGCAACCGATGAGCCCGGTGGAGGCGCTCGACCGGGTGATCCGCGGTGAGGTGGTGACCTACCCGGTGACGGTGGTCGAGGGTCTGACGCTGCGGGAGACGGCGGAGCACCTGGCCTCGGAGGGCTTCGGAGAGCTGGACGCGTTCCTCGCGGCGATGTCCTCGCCTGGCCTGATCGCCGACCTGGACCCTGAGGCGGAATCGCTGGAGGGCTACCTCTTTCCCGACACCTACGCCTTCCCTCGAGGCACCGGGGAAGCCGACATCGTCGACGCGATGGTTCGCAACTTCCGCCGCCGCGTCGAGGATCACCTGGACGCCGCAGCCGGCCACGGTCTCGATCCGCGGGGCCTCGTGACCCTGGCGAGCATCGTCGAGAAGGAGGCCGGGGCGATCGAGGAGCGCCCCCTGGTCTCGGCCGTCTTCCACAACCGGCTGGAGCGCGGCATCGGCCTCTACGCCGACCCGACGATCATCTACGCGCTGAAGATGGCCGGCACCTGGGACGGCAACCTGCGCCGGCGCGACCTCGAGCTCGACTCGCCCTACAACACGTATGTCCATCCGGGCCTCCCGCCAGGCCCGATCTGCTCGCCCGGCGAACACAGCCTGCGCGCCGCGGCCCGGCCCGCCGACGTCCCCTATCTCTACTTCGTGAGCAGGAACGACGGTACCCATGTGTTCGCCGAGACCCTCGCCGAGCACAACCGGAACGTTGCCCGCTGGCAGGTCCGGTACTGGCGGGAGCGCCGGTAGGCCGGTCGCTGAGGCCGCACACTGGGTACGCCGGCGTGTCATCCGTGCGCCCGATGACGGGCGCACGGACTGTGACGCGTGTGGCGCCAATCGCGCCACACGGGTTCCCGCCGGTTGCCGCCGCAGGCGGCCAGGAGATACGCGCCGGCCGGAAGGCCGGCTCCGCTATCGTCGCTGGCCTTCCGCCAGCGGCCCTGTTGTCCGGGCTTCGCCGCTCCGCGGCTTCGCCCGGGGGTGGTTCAGAAGACCCGCGTACCCAGCGGGCGGCCGGCTCCGCTATCGAGCTGGCGGAAAGTTGCCTGCAACTTACTCCTTGCCTTCGTCGGCTGGCGCAGCCGCTTCGTGCCTATCGGGCAAGGTCCGAGTTGGCGGGTAGCTCACGTAGGTACGCTTGGAAGTCTCCTGGATCTCCCGGTAGTGCTTGAAGAGCCCGGCGACCGTGCCCCCGTGCTTCGCGAAGAGCCGCTCCCGTACGGCTCGTACCTCGGCGACGATGGGATCGTCGCATGAGGTCCGACCCTGAGTCTCCGAGAGCTCTGCCGGGGTGCAGATCGTTAGAGGGTAGCCCGCGCGACGGCAAGTCCGCTCGATCGCCGAACGAGCGGGAACACTGGCCAGATGGCGCAAGTTCCACGTCACCAGGTAGGCGACCTTGTTGGTCGCTGCGATGGCGACATGCAGGCCGGCTTGGCTCGCCCGACGCGGGATGGCCCCCGCGTTGAAGAGTCTCTCGGCAAGCGCCTCGGCTTCGGCCGTCGGTTCGATGGTCGCAAGCTGTGCAAGTGCCTCCAAGGGAGCGCGAGCCACTGAGGAAGCGTCGACGGCAGCCTCGACGCGGACGAACTCGGATGTCACGAGGGCGAATCGCCGGGCCGCCGAGCGCCACCACTCCCGCGTGATGTGCTGGTGCGCGAGCGTGACAATGTCGCGGGACGGTCGCGCGGTCAGGTAGCTGACGATCATTGTTTCGACATAGACCGTGGGTTTCATCGCTGGCATGAGCCACGCTACTCGATGACCTGCACCCAGTCACGACGGAGGGCAATGCGGAATCGGTAGCCCCTGAGCCGGCACAACCCGTGCATCCACCGGGCTAAGCTCCATGCCCGATGCACCTGCCCACTCTCAACGCCATCCTCAACGCCACCGCGGCGACGCTGCTGGTCATCGGCTACGTGCTGATCCGGCGTGGCAACCGGGAGCGGCACAAGCAGGTCATGCTGTCGGCGCTCGGGTGTTCGGCGGCGTTCCTGATCTCCTATCTCTACTACCACTACCAGGTCGGCTCGGTTCACTTCGAGGGCGAGGGGACCGTGCGGACCGTCTATCTGGGCATTCTGCTGACCCATACGGTGCTGGCGGCGGCGGTGCCGCCGCTGGCGATCATCACCGTCGTCCTTGGTCTTCGGGGCCGGTTCGAGCGGCACAGGAAGATCGCCCGCGTCACGCTGCCGATCTGGCTCTACGTGTCGGTGACCGGGGTCGTCGTGTACTGGATGCTGTATCGCATGTCGTGGTGACGTTCGCGGCAAACCGTGTGCGCGCCGTTGGCGTGCTGCTCCTGGCGGCCTTCCTGCTGGCGGCCCTTGCCGTCGCCCAGGAACCCGAGTGGCGGCTCGCCGAGTGGACCAGCGATGAGCGGGAGTTCTTCCTCGACGGGCCCCAGTTCCTGCTCGCGCCGGCGGAACTGGAGCGAGTGCGGAGTCTGGATCCCTTGTCCCGACTGGAGTACATCGACACCTTCCTGGACCGCGGCAGGGTGGCCGAGGCGGTCGAGCACCGGCGGCAGCGGGTGCGCATGGCCGGTCTGCCCTTCTTCGATGTCCGGGCCCGGTTGCTGTTCCTCCACGGCGAGCCGGACGCGATCGACCCGGTCGACTGCGACCAGACGTTCCGGCCGCTCCAGCTCTGGCGCTACGGGCCGGAGGACGGCGAGCACACGAACCTCGTCATCTACCAGCCGAAGCCGGCCGAGGTCTTCCGGCTGTGGTTGCCGGAGGACACGAAGCGTGCCCTCTACATGCCGGAGATGGAGTACTTCCTCGAACAGTACGAGGAACTCCGCGGCCTGCTCCGGGCCCGCCGCTTCGATCTGCAGGTCTGCGAGAAGGCACGCCGGGTCGACGAGATCACGGGTATCCGCGGCCTGTTCGGCTTCCGCCGCGACCGCCGCAGCGACGAGGACTTCCTGGCCTGGGTGGCGCCGCCCGCGGATGTCGAGGCGTGGGCGGGAGAGGCCGCAGTCGATGTCGTGCCCGGGCCGGCGCCGCTGGAACTGGAGGATCCGATCCTCACCTTTCCAGAGGAGCGGGGGCAGCGGATCGTGACGCGGATTCTCCTCTCGCTGCCCCCGGGCGCTCCGGTCGAGCCCTTCGTCGACGACGCCGGCAGGCAGCAGACGCGGATCAACGTGGAGGGCATGGTCGAACTGCCGGGCCGGGTCTTCGACACCTTCAAGATGCGCTTCGTCGGCGGCGCGCCGGAACCGGACCGCTCTCTGGCGCTGCCGGTAGAGCAGCTCTTCCGGCCGGGTTCGGTCCTCCTGCTCCGGCTCCTGGTCCGTGACGAGGTCGGCGGCGCGGCCGCGTTCGCCTCGGTGCCGGTCGAGGTGCCGCCGCGGCCCGAGGCGGTTCCCGTCGAACCCGAAGATCAGTTGCGGCTGGTCATGGCGACCGAGGACCTGCCGGAGACCGTGCTCGATGCGCGGAACGCGATCATGCTGGTGCCGCCCGAGAGCGAGGTGGTGCTCGGTCTCTGGCGGGCCGATACGCTGATCACGGGCGAGAACATCGTCGCCGTGCGCTTTCTGGTCGACGGCAGGGTCCAGGTGACCCGCCGCCGGCCGCCGTTCACCGCCGAGGTCCGGCTGGCCAAGTACCCGGAGGAACAGGTCGTCCGCGTCGAGGGCCTGAACGCGGAGCGCGAGGTGGTGGACGCCGACGAAATCGTGCTGAACCAGCAGCGGGGCGAGCTCCGGGTCACGATCAACGAGCCGCGCCGGGGCGCCCGCGTCTCGGGCAAGGTGGAGGCGTCGGCGACGGTCGTTGTGCCCGAGGAGCGCATCGTGGAGGAAGTCGAGTTCAGCGTCGGTGGGGAGGTTCAGACCGTCCTGAGCCAGCCGCCCTGGCGGGCCGAGGTCGAAGTGCCCCCCGGCGCGGGCGAGCAGGATCTCGTCTATCTGACGGTCGCGGCGACGCTCGACGACGGAAGCCGCGCCGAGGACGTCCGCTTCCTGAACGCGCCCGCCTTCACCGAGTCTCTGGAGGTCGATCTCGTCGAGCTCTACACCACGGTGGTGGACGGTCAGAACCGGCCGGTGACCAGTCTGGTCGAGAGCGACTTCACCGTCTTCGAGGACAAGCGGCGGCAGGAACTCGCGAAGTTCGAGCTGGTCGAGGACCTGCCGCTCACCCTGGGCGTGGTGATCGACACCTCGGGCTCGATGGAGACGTCGCTGGGCGAGGCACGGCGGACCGCCTCGCAGTTCCTGACGAACATGATCACGCCGCGCGACCGATCCTTCGCCGTGGCGTTCGCCTCGCGGCCCGCGTTGTTGATCGGCCGGACCTCGGACGTCAGCGCGGTGGCCTCGGTGATCCAGAGACTGCGGGCCGCGGGCGCCACGGCCCTGCACGACGCGGTGATCACCAGCCTCTACTACTTTCGGGGCGTCCGGGGCCGCCGCGCGCTCGTGCTGCTGTCGGACGGGGAGGACACCTCGAGCACGGTCGAGTTCCGGGACGTCGAGGAGTACGCGCGGCGCTCGGGCGTCGCGATCTACACGATCGGTCTCGGCGTCGGCCGCACCCAGATGATCCTGCGCAACAAGCTGAACGACCTCGCGAAGGCCACCGGAGGGCGCTCGTTCTTCATCTCCAAGGCCGAGGACCTCGCGCCGGTCTACGACGACATCGAACGCGAACTGCGCTCCCAGTACCTGCTCGCCTACACCTCCGACCGCGGCGGCGAAAGTGACGAATACCGCGAGGTCGAAGTGCGGGTGAAGGGGCGCTTCAAGGCGCGGACGATCAGCGGCTACTACCCGTGACCGGGGGCGCCGGCCGCCGGCGGTTCGCGCTCGCGCTGCTGCTCGCCGTCTCCGCGCCGGTCGCGGCCCAGGAGAAGGACGGCGTGCGGACGGTCTCGTTCGAGCGGCTGAACCGGGTCTACGAGCAGTTGATCGAGGACCTCTCCCTCATCCGGATCGGCCCGGCCGAGGTGGCCCTGCGCTCTCCCGAGCACTCCCTGACCGTCAGTCGCCACGCGGCGACGCTTGCCGCCGGCGACGCCGGCGTCTTCGAGGCCGAGCTCGAGCTGGACATCTCCGGTTCGGGGCGGGTCGCCGCGGACGTGGTCATCGGCAGCCTGGAGAGCCAGTTGACCCAGGAACTCGTCGTACCTGCCCAAACGCTCCGTCTGGAGGGTGCGATCTCCATCCGGCGCGGCGACGAGGGCTACTGGATTCGCACGGAACGCATGCCGGCGACGACCCAGGTGCGGATCGAGAGCGAGCTCGGCACCCAGCTCTTCACGGTCTGCCGGCAGATGGCGCTGGTTCTGGTCAGTCTGGACTGCGAAGCGATCGAGCGCGCCGTCACCCTGATCAGCGTTCCGCTGCCCGAGGCGGGCGGCGAGTACCTGATCGCCCTGGAGGACACGACGCCGGAAGAAAGAGGAGAACTCGACCGGTTTCTGCTGCAGCACCGGACGCCCTGAACCACCGTCATCCGGTAGGATTCGCGCCGCTCGGCCGCTACGGCCGACCAGGAGTTGAAACGCATGGCAACCCGTCGGATGATCTCGCGCCTCTTCTACTTCACGATCGAAGACGAGGGCATCCTCGCCGAGTCGTTCGGGGGGCTGGACTCGGACACCTTCGCGATCGCCTACAAGGTCGAGGACACGGACGATGTCTTCGTCATGACCAGCGAGACGCGGGACGCGCTGGACCGGTCGGACGTGCCGTACAACCTGCTCGCCGAGGAGGACGGTTCGAAGATCGCCCTCTTCCACTCCCCGCTCTCGCGCGAGGAGCTGTCGGACTTCGAGGAACCGCTGAAGGCGCTCGCGCTGGCGTACCGGGCGATCGCCATGGCCTGCGTCGGCGTGAACGGCGAATCGGATCTCGGCTTCGACCTGAGCGAGGGGATGCGCAACTACACGTACTTCACCGCGCCGGCCGGCCACACCTTCATCTGGCGGCTGTTCACCCACCGCGACGAGGCGCGCCAGTTCCTGGACAAGCTGACGATCGGCGACAAGAACGCCCTGGAGTGGGCCGAGGCGATCCCGATGGAGTCCATGGCCGAACTCACCGGCTTTCACTGAGCCGCAGTTGAACCGCCTCGATTCCGAACTGCCGGCCGGCACCTACACCGTCTCCGAGTTCGCCTGGGAGATGAAGGGCCTGCTCGCCGATGCGTACCCCTCGGTCTGGGTCGGCGGCGAAGTGCAGCGGCTGCGGTCGGCGGCCAAGGGCCAGCTCTACTTCGAGTTGATCGAGAAGGGCCGCGGCGACCGGATCCGGGCGAAGCTCGACTGCGTGCTCTGGGCGGACGAGCGCGCCGTCACCGAGGCTGAACTGCGCGAGGCCGGAGTCGAACTGGCCGAGGGTGTCGTGCTGCGCTGCTGCGGCCGTCCCGAGTTCTGGCCCGGCGGCGGCCGGCTCCAGTTCACGGTCCGCGAGGTCGATCCGCTGTTCTCGCTCGGCGCGCTCGAGAAGCGGCGCCGGGAGACGCTCCGGGCGCTCGAAGCCGAGGGTCTGCTCGAGCGCAACAAGAAGCTGGCGCTGCCGCCGGCGCCCTTGGAGATCGGGCTCATCACGTCCGAGGGGAGCGCCGCCTACCACGACTTTCTCGACACGCTGGTCAACTCCGGCCTGGGCTTTCGCGTGTACCTCGCCCATTCGGCGGTCCAGGGAGCAGCGGCCGAGGCGGAGATCGACCGCGCCTTCGATCTGCTCGGCGCCTACGCGCGCGGCGGCCGCCGGCTCGATGCGATCGCCCTGATCCGGGGCGGCGGGTCGCGCTCCGATCTGGCCACGTTCGACAGTCGCCGGGTGGCGCGCGCGGTGGCCCGGTCGCCGGTGCCGACGATCTGCGGCATCGGCCACCAGATCGACGTGTCGATCGCGGACGTCGTCGCCCACACCTCCTGCAAGACTCCGACGGAAGCGGCCGAGTTCCTGGCCGGCAGGGTCGGCGAGGCGGCGTACCGGGTGGAGGAGGCGGGCCGTGCTCTCGCGAGGCAGGCCACGGACCTCTTGCGCGCCGCACGGCGACGCGTCTCTTCCCTCCCGCCGCGGCTGGCGTCGCCGAGCCGTGCTCTGCTCAGGAACCGGGTCCGCGACTGCCGGGCCCTCCGGCGCGACCTGGGGCGGGCGGCCGGGAGAGCGCTGTTGGAGCGGACCGCCGAGTGCCGGCTGGCGGTGAACCGGGCGCGGACCGCCGCCCAGGGGCTCGTGGCGGCCGCCAGGAGGCAGGAGGAGGTTCGGCGCGACGGCCTGGTCCGCGGCGCGCTCAAGCCGGTTGGCCGGGCGGCCGAGCGAGTGGAGGCGCACGGCCGGCTGTGCGAGCAACTCTCGCCGGAGCGGACGCTCGCCCGCGGTTTCAGCATCACCCGCCGCGCTGACGGCGGGCTCGTGCGGGAGGTGTCGGAGGTGGCGACTGGCGACGAACTTCGTACGCGGCTCGCGGACGGCACGGTGGCGAGCACTGTCGACTCGCGCACTACGGCGGGCAAGGAGACGGCATGAGCGACGAGCGGACCGGCGGTGACGTGGCCGAAGTCGGCTTCAGCGAAGCGATGGAAGAACTCGAGAGCGTGCTCCGGCGGATCGAGGGCGACGAGATCGACGTCGACCAACTGGGCCGCGAACTGGGCCGGGCGGCGCGGTTGCTCGAGATCTGCCGGAAGAAGATCCGTCGGGCCGAGGTCGAGGTCCGGCAGATCGTCGAACAGATCGAGGAAGACGGGGCCGACTCGGGAGCCGCGACGCCGGAGGCGCCGGAGGTCGAGTCGCCCGCCGCGGAGCCCGCGTCGCCTGACGACCAGGACGACATCCCGTTCTGATGTTCGAGCGCCAGAAGACAGGCTCCGTCGTCTGCCCCGGCTGCGGCCGGCTCGTCGGCGTGCAGGACGAACGCTGCTGGAACTGCGGCCGAACCCGGCCCAGCCTGTTCGGCTTCTCGCGCGCCCTGCAGAACCTCGGCAACGAGGCGGTGTTCTCCACCGTCGTGATCGGCCTCTGCGTCGTCATCTACTTGCTGGAACTCCTGATGGCCCCTGGCCGGGTCAACACGCAGCTCGGCTTCGGTTTCCTGGCGCCGGACCTCGAGGTCGGAGTCCGGCTCGGCGCCAGCGGCGCGCTGATCGTCTTCGACTACGGCCGCTGGTGGACCATCCTGAGCGCCGGCTGGCTGCACGGCGGCCTGCTGCACATCGCCTTCAACATGTACTGGGTGCATCAGCTCGGGCCGGTCATGGCCCGGCTCTACGGCGTTCCCCGGGCGGCGATCATCTACCTGCTCTCCTCGGCGATGGGATTCCTGGTGACCAGCGCCATGCCGATCGTGGCGCCCTGGATGCCATTCACTCACCGTGCCAGTGTGACCCTGGGCGCTTCGGCGGCCGTGTTCGGCTGGCTGGGAGCGCTGATCTGCTACTCGCGGCAGAGTGGCGGGCGGATGTTCATGAGGCAGGTGCTCGGCATGGCGATACCCCTGGTGCTGTTCGGCCTGCTGATCCCGGGAATCGACAACTGGGCTCATCTCGGCGGGCTGGCCGGGGGATACCTGCTGGCGAGCCGCTACGGTCCGAACACGGAGGAGCGCCCCGGGCAGGTTCTGACCGCTCTCGTGCTGCTCGTCGTATCGCTGCTGGCGGTGCCGCTCTCGTTCATCTCCTGGTCGATCTGATCGGCCAGGAGCCGACTCCGCCGGTCGGCGAATAACTTTTCGCCAAGGTGGTGTACTATTCGCGGCCTTGTGATTCGGGCTGCGATCGCCGGGGCGTCCGGCTACAGTGGAGCGGAACTCGTCCGGTGGCTTCAGGGCCACCCGGAAGTGGAGCTTGGTGCGCTGGCGGCGGGCCGCCAGGCCGGCCGCTCCGCGAGTGACGTGTTCCCCCACCTGGGCGACGCCGTCACCGCCGATCTGGTGGGGACGGACTGGGATCGCCTGGGTGCCGCCGACGTCGTCTTCCTGGCTCTGCCGCATGGCGAGGCGCTCGGCGCCGCGGGCCGGCTGCTCGAGGCCGGGGCCAGGGTCATCGACATCGGCGCCGACTTCCGGCTCCGGAGCCCCTCCGCCTACCGGCATTGGTACGGCGGTGAGCACACGGCCACGGACCTTCTGGCTGAAGCCGTCTACGGCCTGACGGAGTGGCGGCGCTCCGCGGTGGCCAGGGCGCGCCTGGTCGCCAATCCCGGCTGCTACCCGACCGCCTCGGCCCTGGCGCTCAAACCGCTCTTCGAGCACTTCGGCGATCGCGTCGCCGGCGCGGTGGTGATCGACGCGAAGTCGGGCGTCTCGGGCGCGGGCAGAAACGCCCGGGACGGCTACCAGTACTCGGAGCTGAACGAGAACCTGAAGCCCTACGGTTCGGGCGTTCATCGCCACCAGCCCGAGATCGAGCAGGAACTGGCCGCCTCCGGCGGAGCGCCCCGGGTGTTCTTCTCGCCCCATCTCGTGCCGATGACCCGGGGCATCCTCGCCGCCTGCTACGTGCCGATGACCCCGCCGCCGAGCCGCGACGAGCTCGAGGCGGCGTACCTCGATCGCTATGCCAGCGAGCCCTTCGTGCGGGTGCTGACCGGTTCGGCCTTGCCCCAGACGAAGGCCACCCTGGGCTCCAACTACTGCGACCTCGCCGTCCGCGTCGATGCCGAACGCGGGCTCGCGGTCGTGTTCGCGGCGCTCGACAACCTCGTCAAGGGAGCCGCCGGCCAGGCGGTGCAAAACATGAATGTGATGTTTGATCTTCCAGAAACGACAGGCCTCTCAGCCGTGCCGGTGTTCCCGTGAGTTGCGGCGTCACCGCCCCGCGGGGGTTCGTTGCCGCGGGCGTTCACTGCGGCCTCAAGAAGCGGCGGCTCGATCTCTCGATCATCGCCTCCACGGCGGACGAGCCGTCGGCAATGGCGGCCGTGTTCACGCGCAACCAGGTCCAGGCCGCGCCCGTGCTCTACTGCCGCGAGGTCCTGGCTGGCGGCCGGGCGCGAGCGATCGTGGCGAACAGCGGCAACGCGAACGCCTGTACGGGAGAGCCGGGTTTGGCCGACGCGCGGGCGATGGCGGAGCGGGCCGGCGCGGCGCTCGACATGGATCCGGGCCACGTCCTGGTCGCCTCGACCGGCGTGATCGGGGTCCCTCTGCCGATGCCGACCGTGCTCGCCGGCATCGACCAGGCGGCGACCGAGCTCGGCCCGGGGGGCGGCGTGTCGGCGGCGGAGGGGATCCTGACGACGGACACCCGGCCGAAGATCAAGGTCGAGAAGGTAGGTCTCGCGGGAGGCGAGGTGACGATCGGCGGCATCGCGAAGGGGGCCGGGATGATGGCGCCGGACATGGCGACCACCCTGGCCTTCGTCACGACGGACGTGAAGGCGTCGCCGGAGGCGCTCGACCTCGCCCTGCGAACGGCGGTGGAGCCGACATTCAACAGCATCACGGTCGACGGCGACACGAGCACGAACGACTGCATCCTGCTGCTTGCCAACGGCGCGGCCGGCGTCGAGGCCGGGTCCGCGGACGACCTGGAGGGCTTCACGGCCGGTCTGCAGCGTGTGCTCGGCCGGCTCGCGGTCGCCCTCATCGCCGACGCCGAGGGAGCGAACCGCGTGATCGAGATCCGGGTGACGGGCGCGCGCACCGACGCGGCCGCCCGGCAGGTCGCGAACACGATCGCCAACTCGCCCCTGGTCAAGACGGCTTATCGCTCCGGCCAGCCGAACTGGGGCCGGTTCATGGGAGCGATCGGGCGCGCGGGAGTCGACATCGTCGAGCAGCGGATCGGCATCGCGGTGCTGGCCGAGGGTGAGCGGGTCGAGGTCGTGCGGGGCGGTCTGGGCGTGAGCGACAACCTCGAGGGTCTGGCCCGGACGATGGTCGCGGACCACACGGTTCTCGAGGTCGATCTCGGCCTCGGTACCGGCCGCTGGACGGTGTGGACCTGCGACCTGTCCGAGGGCTACATCGAGATCAACGCCAGCTACATCACTTGAGGACGGGCGCGGCAATGAAAGCAGAGCGGGATCTCGGTCAGGAAATGGCGGCAGCGCTGCGCTATGCCTCGGCGTGGCGTGGCAAGCGCGTCGTCATCAAGTACGGCGGCCGCGCGATGGCGGGCGAGAAGTTCGGCACCCTGATCGAGGACCTGGTGCTGTTGCGCACGGCCGGCTTGCGCCCGATGCTGGTTCACGGCGGCGGGGCCGAGATCTCGACGACGCTCCAGACGATGGGCATGGAGCCGCGCTTCGTCGACGGCCTGCGGGTCACGGACAAGGACACGATGCGTGTGGTCGAGATGGTCCTCGGCGGTTCGGTCAACAAGCGTCTGGTGGGCATGATCCAGCGCGCCGGCGGACGGGCCGTGGGCCTCACCGGCAAGGACGGAGACCTGCTGCGGGTGCGGCCGCACGCACGGGCGGACGAACTCGGCTTCGTCGGCGAGATCGAGAGGGTCGACACCTCCCTCCTCGACCAGCTCACGAACTCGGGGTACGTGCCGGTGATCGGCTCGCTCGGCGTGGGGCCGGGCGGTGACACCTACAACGTCAACGCCCGGGCGCCGGTGGCGTTCAGCCACGGCGACGGAGTGCGCCTGTGGGACACCCAGGGCCGCGAGTACCTCGACTTTCTGGCAGGTATCGCGGTCTCGTCCCTGGGCCACGGCCACCCGGCTCTGACCGAGGCGATCACGCGCCAGGCCGGGCGCTACCTGCACGTCTCGAACCTCTTCAGGATCCGCGAACAGGAGCGGGCGGGCGAGTTGCTGGTGGAGGCGACGAACGGTTTGCTCCAAAGCGCCTTCTTCTGCAACAGCGGCGCCGAGGCGGTCGAAGCCGCGATCAAGCTGGCGCGGCGCTACGCCTACGACCGCGACGGCTCGGGCGACCGGCATCGGATCGTCACCGCGGAGGGCGGCTTCCACGGCCGTACCCTGGGAGCTCTGGCGGCGACGGCCACGCCCGCCTACCAGGTCGGCTTCGGCCCCCTCCCGGGAGGGTTCGCCTCGGTACCCTTCGGCGATCTGGAGGCGGCGACCGCCGAGATCAACGGCAGCACCTGCGCGGTCCTCGTCGAGGCGATCCAGGGCGAGGCCGGCGTGATCGAACCGCCGGAGGGCTATCTCGAGGGTGTGCAGGCGCTCTGCCGCGAGCGCGGCGCGCTGTTCATCCTCGACGAGGTGCAGACCGGGATCGGTCGCCTCGGACGGGCCTACGGCTTCCAGCACTACGGCCTCGAACCGGACGTCGTGACCCTCGCCAAGGGCCTCGGCGGCGGCGTTCCCGTGGGCGCCGTACTGGCGCGGAGCGAGGTCGCTTCGGCGCTCGTGCCGGGCACCCACGGCACCACCTTCGGCGGCAACCCGCTCGCGAGCGCCGCGGTCCGGGCCGTGCTCGAGACGGTGTTCGATCCGGACTTCCTCGAACGGGTGACCAGGGCCGGCGACTACCTTCGCGCCCTGCTCGGTCAGCTCAAGGCCGGCGGCCTGGTCACCGAGGTGCGGGGGCAGGGGCTGATGACGGCGATCGAGTGCACGCCGGACGCGGCCGATGTCGCGAACCGTTGCCTGGAGAACGGCCTGATCGTCAACGCGCCCAGAGCCCACAGCATCCGGATGCTGCCGCCCCTCGTGGTTCACGACCCCGAGATCGAGCGGGCGGTCGGGATCCTCGCGCACTGCCTGGAGGCCCAGACTCTGGAGGATGGCGCGGCTTGAGCGGGAAGGCCGGCGGGCCCGCTACGCCCCGCCTGTGGGGCGGCGCGTTCGACGCGGAGGTCGATCCGGTCATCGACGCCTACACGCGGTCGCTGCCGTTCGACCACCGGCTCGCGGCGGCCGACCTCGTCGGGTGTCTGGCTCACGCCCGGATGCTCTTCGAGACCGGCGTCGTCGACCGGGATTCGGCCGCCGCCATCCTCTCCGGCCTGAGCTCGATGCTCCGGCGCGTCGAGGCGGGGGATCTCGAGGTCGGGGGCGTGGACGAGGACGTCCACACCTGGATCGAGCGCCAGCTCACCGAGGAGATCGGCGACGCGGGCCGGCGGTTGCACACCGCCCGCAGCCGCAACGACCAGACGGCGGTCGCCTTCCGCTTGTGGCAGCGGGCGGAGGCCGAGCGCGCGGTCGCCGCTGCCCTGGAGCTGGTCGAGGCCCTGCTCAGCCAGGGGCGGCAGCACGTGGAGACGGCGCTGCCCGGCTACACCCACATGCAACGGGCCCAGCCGACGACGCTGGCGCAGCACCTGCTGGCGCACGCGTGGTCCGTTCTCGCCGACGCCGGGCGGCTGCGGCTGGCGCACCGAACGGCGGGCCTGAGCCCGCTAGGCGCCGGGGCGATGGCCGGGTCGCCGCACCGGATCGACCCCGTCCGCAGCGCCGAACTGCTCGGCATGGACGCCGCCTATCCGAACAGCATGTGGGCGGTGGCGGACCGCGACTACGTCGCCGAGGCGCTCTTCGCCTGCGCGCTCGCCATGGTCCACCTGTCCCGCTGGGCCGAAGAAGTCGTGCTCTGGACGTCGAGCGAGTTCTCCTTCGCCCGGCTCCAGGACCGGGCCGCCAAGGGCTCGAGCATCATGCCGCAGAAGAAGAACCCGGAGCCCGCGGAGATCCTGCGCGGCAAGTCGGGTCGCGCGGTGGGCGACCTGGTGTCGGTGCTGGTGACGGTCAAGGGCCTGCCTCTGACCTACAACAGCGATCTGCAGGAGGACAAGGAGGCCCTGTTCGACGCCTTCGACACGGTGACCGCCTCGTTCGACGTGGCCCGGGTGCTGGGCGAGAGCCTCGAGTTCGACCGCGAGGCGATGGCGGCGGCGCTGGAGGGTTCGTACATCACCGCCACCGATCTGGCCGATCTCCTGGCCGCGGCGGGCGTGCCGTTCCGGAGCGCCCATGAGCGCACCGGCGCCGTGGTCCGCGCCGCCGGCGAGCGTGGCGTCGAACTGTGGCAGCTTCCGGCCTCGGATCTCGAGGAGCTCGTGCCGGAGATCGAGGACCGGGAAGGGCTGCTGGCCGCGTTGCGGCCCGAGGCCTCGCTTGCCGCTCATCGGAGCTACGGCGGGCCGGCGCCGGAGCGGGTCCGCGAGCAGATCGAGGAGATCGACGAACGGCTTGCGGCCGAGCGGCAGTGGCTGGAGGCGCGGGAGCCGCCGCCGATCTACCGGGCTCACCTGGACGGTCGGTTGTTGGCCGAGGAGATCCCGGGAACCGGGCCCGCGGACACGCCGGTCCTCGGCGATGGCGATTCACCGGGTCCGCGCCGGCCGAAGGTTGGTGACGCATGACCACCGCGATCCGCCACGGCGCCATCCTGGACATCATCGGCCGGCGGCCGGTGTCGAGCCAGAAGGACCTGGTGCGCGCCCTCGGCCGCCGCGGCTTCCAGGTGTCCCAGGCCACCGTGTCGCGCGACGTGCGGCGGCTCGGCCTGTTGAAGGTGCCTCTGGCGGGCGGCGGCTTCCGCTACGCGCCCGCGGAGCAGGCCGCGGGACCGGTCCGCCCCGACGTCGAGCGCGCGATGAGGATGTTCGTGACCGGCGTGAGCGAGGGCGAGGCGCTCCTCGTGCTGAGGACGCGCAGCGGCAACGCGAACGCGCTGGCCGTCGTGATCGACCAGGCCGACTGGCCGGACGTCGCCGGCACGCTGGCCGGCGACGACACCGTTCTCCTGGTCCTCAAGAGCGTCGCCGCCCGCGACCGCATCCGCGAGTCCCTCGCAGCGCTACTCGAAGGCGACTGATCTCCGCACCTGCCACGCCTGCCGCGTCTCCTGCGACGAGAACCGCTGCTCGGCCCAGGGGTCTCCGTAGGTGTGGTAGCCGTTCTCCTCCCAGAAGCCGCGCTCGTCGGCGTTGAGGAACTCGACGCCCGAAACCCACTTCGCGCTTTTCCAGGCGTACAAGTGCGGCACCACGAGCCGCAGTGGGCCGCCGTGGTCCGGCGCCAACGGTTCGCCGCCGTGAAGGTCCGCGAACAGCGCGTGCTCGGACAGCAGGTCGTCGAGCGGCAGGTTCGTCGTGTAGCCGCCGTAGCAGTGGATCATCGCGTGTGTAGCGTCCGGAGACAGCGCAACCGCCCCCAGCACGTCCCGGGTCGCGAACCCGGACCACGGATTGTCCAGGGTCGAGAAACGCGTGACGCAGTGGAAGTCGGCCGTGACCTCGCGCCGCGGCAGCGACTGAAGCGCCTGCCAGTCGAACGCGTGTTCGGCCTCGACGCGGCCGGACAGCCGCAGCTCGAAGCCGGCCGGATCGACCTCCGGCGTGTCGCCGACGGACAGCACCGGCCACTTCTTCGTGACGTACTGGCCGGGCGGGATCCGGTCGTCGCCGCGCCTCGGAGCATCGTTCATGGCGGGGAGAGTATCGGCTGAGACGGCGCCGTGCAGCCCGCCGGTTGTAAATGTGAGCGATGTGGTCAACAATTCCCGGTCCCGCGCCGCGGCTCGCCCTGAGCCGCCCGCCGGAGTCCGTCGCGAGTTGTCTTCGGCGGCTCTGGTGGAACGGGGGCAATCGTCCTGATAGGGAAACGTCGATGATCACCGAATCCGCTTCCGGCGAGTACGCAGCCGCCGTCGAGCTGGCCGGCCCGCCGATTCCGGAGGGGCTCGGCGACGGCGCCCGGCGGCTGCTGTCGCGGATCGGCAACACGCCTCTGCTCGACCTGAGCCACGTTCTCGGACCGGCCGCTCGGGAACTCGGATCGGAGCTTCTGGCCAAGGCGGAGATGGCGAATCCCGGCGGCTCGGTCAAGGACCGGCCCGCGCGTCACATGATGCTGGCGGCGCGAGACGCCGGCCAGCTAGACGGCGGCCGCCGCGTCCTGGACGCGACCTCGGGCAACACCGGCATCGCGCTCGCCATGATCGGCGCGGCGATGGATGTCGGCGTGACGCTCTGCCTGCCGGAGAACGCCTCGATCGAGCGCCGCCGCATTCTCGGCGCGTTCGGCGTCGAACTCGTGCTTACCGACCCGATGGAAGGGTCCGACGGCGCGATCCGCGAAGCGCGTCGGATGATCGAGGCGGATCCCGAGGCCTTCTGCTACGTCGACCAGTATGGCAACACCGCCAACTGGCGGGCTCACTTCGAAACCACGGGCCCCGAGATCCGGGTGCAGACGGAGGGTCGGCTCACCCACTTCGTCGCGGGTCTCGGCACCAGCGGCACCTTCTGCGGCACGGCGCGCTACCTGACGGAGCGCGTTCCCGGCGTCCGGCTCATCTCGATGCAGCCGGACGGCCCCTTCCATGGTCTGGAGGGCATGAAGCACATGCCCAGCGCCCTGGTGCCGGCGATCTACGATTCTTCGATCGCCCACGAGGAAGCCGCGGTCAGCACGGAGGACGCCTACGCCGAGGTCAAGGCGCTTGCCCGGCGGAGCGGCCTGCTCGTCGGCATTTCCGCGGCCGCCAATGTGGTCGCGGCGCGGCGGATCGCCGAGCGCGCCGCCGAGGCCGGGGAGCGCGCCGTGGTCGTGACCATCCTCTGCGACGGCGCGGACAAGTACCTGTCCGAGCCGTTCTGGGACGAGGACTGAACCGCCGATGATCGAGCTGTCTCCAGGCGACCTGGCCCGCATCCGTGCGCACGGCGAGGCGACGTACCCGGAGGAGTGCTGCGGCATCCTGGTCGGCAGCAGCGAGAGGGCTGCCGGTGATGAGGGTACGCCTCTGGCGCGGGTGGCGCGGCTGGTGGGCGCCGAGAACACGCGCGAGCAGGAGAACCGTCACAATCGCTACCTGATCCCGCCCGAGGTCATCCTGCGGACCGAGCGGGAGGCGCGCGCGGAAGGCCTCGACGTGGTCGGCTACTACCACTCGCACCCCGACCACCCCTCGCGCCCCAGCGACTTCGACCGGGATCACGCCTGGCCGGGCTACAGTTACCTGATCGTCTCGGTGCGCGAGGGCCGCGCCCGGGACGAGCGGAGCTGGCGGCTCAGCAACGACCGTTCCCGCTTCGACGAGGAACCGATCCGCACTCCTGAACCGGCCGCGACCTGAAACGCAAGAGAACCGAAGAGTCCCACGGAGACCGACGATGACCGTACTCATACAGATTCCCACGCCCCTGCGGGGCTTCGCCGACGAACAGGCCGAGGTGGCGGTGGCCGCCGCGACGGTCGGCGAGGCGATGGAGCAGCTCGTCACCCGCTACGAAGGGCTGCGGCCCCACCTGTTCGGTGACGACGGCAAGCTGCGGACCTTCGTCAACCTGTTCCTGAACGACGAGGACGTGCGCTACCTGGAGCGCGAGGCGACGCCGATCAACGGCGACGCGACGCTTGCGATCATTCCGTCGATCGCCGGCGGTGCGGTGGCGGAACCGCCGCCGGCCGCGGCGGAGTCGACCGCGACGCAATCGACCGCGACCGAGCTGAACCCGGAGGAGATCCTCCGCTACAGCCGCCACCTCATCATGCCCGAAGTCGGTTCCGAGGGGCAGTTGAAGCTCAAGCAGGCCAAGGTGCTGATGATCGGCACCGGCGGGCTCGGCTCGCCGGTCGGCATGTACCTGGCCGCGGCGGGCGTCGGCCGCCTCGGCTTGGTCGACTTCGACGTCGTTGACGAATCGAACCTGCACCGGCAGTTGCTGTACAGCAACGCGGACGTCGGCCGGCCCAAGCTCGACGCCGCGGTCGAGCGCCTGCACGAGGTGAACCCGCACATCGAACTCACGCCGCACCCGGTGCTGCTCGACTCGAGCAACGCGCTCGAGATCTTCAAGGACTACGACGTGATCGTCGACGGCACGGACAACTTCCCGACCCGCTACCTGGTCAACGACGCATGCGTCCTGCTCGGCAAGCCGAACGTCTACGGGTCGATCTTCCGCTTCGAGGGCCAGGTGTCCGTGTTCTGGGGCGCCAAGGGTCCCTGCTACCGCTGCCTGTTCGCCGAGCCGCCGCCGCCGGGACTCGTCCCCTCATGCGCCGAGGGCGGCGTCCTCGGCGTGCTGCCCGGCATCATCGGCAGCCTGCAGGCGAACGAGGTGATCAAGCTGATCATCGGCCAGGGCGATCCCCTGATCGGCCGTCTGCTCCTCTTCGACGCCCTGCGCATGAGCTTCCGCGAGCTGAAGCTGCGCAAGAACCCGGACTGCCCCATCTGCTCCGAGAACCCGACCCAGACCGAACTGATCGACTACGAGCAGTTCTGCGGCGTTCCCGCCGTCGCCGAGGAGCCCGCGCTCAACGACATGATCGACGTCACCCCGACCCAGGTGCAGTCCTGGTTGAACGACGGCCGGGAGTTCAGCATCCTCGATGTCCGCGGTTCACAGGAGTACGCCATCTGCCGGATCGACGGCTCGACCCTGATCCCGGTCGCCGAGCTGGAGAGCCGGATCGACGAGCTCGACCCCTCGAAGCTCTGGGTCGTCCATTGCCACCACGGCCCGCGGTCGACCCGGGCGACGAACATCCTCCGCGACAACGGCTTCCCGCAGGCTTACAACCTGGCTGGCGGGATCGACGCTTGGGCGGTAGAGGTGGATCCGTCGTTGCCGCGGTATTGAGGTGCGACTGGCCTCTCCGCGCGCTACAACTGATGCTGACTGTGGGGAGCGACGGGGCTGCAGAACGGCCAGGAACGTGACCGATCGTATGAACCGGAACGCCAGCTGGCGGATCTAGTCGCCTACAACGTGTATCGGGCCTTTCGGGATGAGGATATGGACTACAGCTTCTTCCGGGAGCTGCTGCCGTACTTCTACCGGAGACCGGTAGGCGGAGCGCTTGCCGGCCTCAAGGTGTGGCCGCCTGATTCGCCGCTAGTGGCGTTGGCGCGAGATGCCGAAGCGGCTCAGGACTAAGGGAGGGGTGTGTGCCGGCTCAATAGGCAGGTGAGGTCGGGCTGGGCAAACCATATCGAGCCCACTCGGGGCACCCGACGGACGGCAATAGTGTACCTGCAGGAGATGTTCGTCAAGCGGGAGATCGGGCTGGCTGGTGCCTCGGAGACCATCTCCTCAGCTGATCTTCTGGGCGCTGAGGCGTTGCAGGTTATCCCAGCCTAGTTCGCCCAAGCGGCTAGCTCGGCTTCCGGGAGCGGCTCGAAGAAGCGCTCGTCGATCGAGACGCGCCCTCGAAGAGCCCCGAACTGGCGT
>JAPVWO010000239.1 GCA_027493375.1 Candidatus Multivorans thiocomprendens
ATCGCGATGCTGGTCGCCCTAGTTGCGACGGCTGCCGGCGCCGACAGCCCCAACATCTTGTGGATCAGCTCTGAGGACAACGGCCCGCACCTTGGCGCCTACGGCGACGACTACGCCACCACTCCCAACCTGGACGCGCTCGCGGCCCGCGGCCTGATCTACCGCAACGCCTGGTCGACCGTTCCCGTGTGCGCGCCGGCGCGCACGACGATCATCAGCGGCCTGTACCCGGCGTCCACCGGCGCCCAGCACATGCGTAGCCGCTCCAGGCTGCCGGACGGCTTCCGCTTCTTCCCGCAGGTCCTGCGCGAGGCGGGCTACTACGTGACGAACAACTCGAAGGAGGACTACAACCTCGAGAAGCCCGGCGGCCAGGGAGCCGTGTGGCACGAGTCGTCCCGCCAGGCGCACTGGCGGAACCGCCCGGAGGGTGCGCCGTTCTTCGCCGTGTTCAACTTCACCGTGACCCACGAGAGCCAGATCAGGCGGCGGCCCCACGCCCAGGTCCACGACCCGGCCGGCGTCCGCGTGCCGGCCTACCACCCGGACACGCCCGAGGTGCGCCAGGACTGGGCCCAGTACTACGACAAGCTGACCGAGATGGACGCGCTCGTCGGCGAGCGCCTCACTGAACTCGAGGCGGCGGGACTGGCCGACGACACGATCGTCTTCTACTGGGGTGACCACGGACCCGGCCTGCCGCGGGGCAAGCGCGCCGCGCTCCAGACCGGCCTGCACGTGCCGCTCATCGTCTCGATTCCCGGGAAGTACCGGCACCTTGCGCCGGCGGACTACGAACCGGGCGGCGACACCGACCGTCTGGTCGGCTTCATCGACTTCGCGCCGACGATGCTCAGCCTGGCCGGGATCGAGCCGCCCGCGCACTTCCAGGGGCGGGCCTTCCTGGGCGCCCACGAAGCGGAGCCGAACGAGGTCATCTTCGGCTTCTCCGACCGCATGGACGAGCGCTACGACCTGGTCCGAAGCGTCCGCGACAAGCGCTACCTGTACGCGCGCAACTTTCTGATCGACCGGCCCTACGGTCAACGACTCTCCTACCAGATGGAGACGCCGACCACCCAGGTATGGCTGCGCCTGTTCCAGGAAGGGAAGCTCAACGAGGCGCAGGCGAGGTTCTGGCGGGAGAAACCGAGCGAGGAACTCTACGATCTGGAGAACGACCCGGACCTGGTGGAGAACGTCGCGGGGTCGCCCGATCATGAGGTCGAGAGGGAACGGCTGGCCGCGTCACTGCGTCGGCAGCTCCTGACCATCCGCGATCTCAGCTTCCTGCCTGAAGGCGAAATGCACCGCCGCGCGGCGGACATGGGCTCAACCCCCTGGACCTACGGCCAGGGCGGCTACCAGGTCGAGCGGGTGCTCGCCGCGGCGGAACTGGCTACCGATCGCTCGGAGTGGGACGACGCTGCCACGGACCGGCTCAGGAGGTTCCTTGGCGACCCGGACTCCGCGGTCCGCACCTGGGCTGCCATCGGGCTCCGGGCACGGGGCGAGGCGGCCGTGCAGGCATCCCTCGCTGAGCTTCGCGCCGCGCTCCGGGATTCCTCGGCGCCCGTCCGCATCCACGCTGCGGAGGCCCTGGGGCGCTTTGGGGAGGATCCGGACCGGCAACCCGTGGTGGAGCTGCTGCTGGCCTCCGCTTCGATCGAGGAGAACGACTTCTTCGATGCGCTGCTGGCGCTGAACGCGCTGGACTATCTCGATCCGGAGGTGCTTGGCGGAACGGGGTCGCAGGCCGAGGGCTGGCGAGATCGTCTCGCGGCGCTTCCGGAAGGACTCGACGGCCTCGACCGCCGGTTCAGGAACTACGTTCCCCGGTTACTCGAGGCGATTGCCCTCGATCTTCCGGCCCGCTGAACTGACGGCTGCTATTCGCTCGGCGTCTCCGGTGGCCAGCCGAACGGCAGATCCTCTGGCACGACCTTGATCTCGGTCGAGAACTGGAACGGCGCCTCGCCGGGCCCGGGGAACTCGAACTCGAGGTAGAAGCCGGTCCAGCCGCGTTCCGGCGCGAGGACGGCGCCGACCCACCTGCCGTCCTCGCCGGGTTCGACGGCGGCGCTGGTCCACGACCGGCCGATCGTGTCGACCCGAAGGTCGCGCGTTTCCGGGTTCGAGGCCTGCCACAGGAGAACCCGACTCGGCTCCATGTCGTTCGCCACCCAGGCAGTGATGGCGGCGCCGCCCGAATCGTCGGTCTCGATCGACCAGTCGACGTCGGGCCGGTCCACGCCATCCAGAATGGCCTGGTAGAAGGCCAGGAAACCGACCGCCGCGTCGCTGCCGCCGAGGGAGTGTTCGGTGTTCGGCACGTAGCGCAGGTGCTTCTCGCCGAGCAGGTCGTCGAAGTAGAACTGGGCCGAGTCGGGCAGGAAGAACTGATCGCCGGTCGCGTTGATCAGGTACTTCGGCATCGTGAGCTTGTCGAGGTGGTTGTAGGGCTCGACGATCTTCTGGAGCTCCAGGTACTCGGGAGTTCCGAACCAGTCCGTGATCCCCTCGTACACGTAGTCGCCGATCGCCGGCGCCCAGAAGCCGTAGGCCTTCCAGTGGTGCTCGAAGGAGGCTTCGAGGTTCAGGAGGTCGATCACGATCGGCGCGATCGCGACCACCCGGTCGTCGACCATTGCCGTGGTCCAGGTGGTCCAGCCGCGCTTCGAGCCGCCGGCGACGACGAACCGGCTCACGTCGTTTCCGCCGCCGTCCTCGGACGCTGCGAACGCGGTCATGGTGTCCATCGCCCGCACCGCGGCCTTCGTCATCGGCAGCCGCGCCAGCCAGATCGGGTCCTCGCCCCGCAGGAACTTGTCCCAGCCGTAGGCGATCAACTCGTCCTCTACCCGCGGGCCGTAGTCGTCGCCGACGAAGGTCAGCGGCTGGTTCGGCACCATCCGCAGCTCGGCCGTGAAGGAACCGGTCGCGAGGGCCGGTTGGAGGGTCAGCGGGTTGGCCTGATCCGGCGGGTCGCCGCCGTTCCGGCCGCCCGAGATGTAGAGGAACCCGTGGTCGCTCCTGACCTCGTCGGGCTCGACCACCATCAGCCAGTGGGTCCAGAGCGGACGGTCGACTTCGGCCTCGGTGAGCCAGGTCTGGCTCGTCATCTCGATCGTGTGGAGCGTGTAGTCCTCGCCGGGCTCGCTGCTCACCAGGCTCCAGCCGTAGGCCGGGTCGGGCGTGTCGACGTACTCCTTGAGGATGTCTCCGGGACCGGGGCCAGCGTCGGCCGCCGGCTCCACCGCGCCGGAACCGGCGCCGCCCGCGCAACCCAGAAGCAGCAGCGCGATGACAAGCAGGGTGAGGGTGTTCCAAGCGAATCTCATGGTTCCATTCCTCTCCTGAATCGATGTCGGCCAGCCGACGCCGTGGCGCCTGGAGGCCGGACGGTCAGATCGCTTCCGCTTCCCGCATCGCGTCGATCCGTTCGCCGCTGAAGCCCCAGTCCGCCAGCACGGCCTCGCTGTGCTCGCCGGCCTTCGGCGGCGGACCCTGCACCGAAACGGGGGTGCGGCTGAAGCGCGGCGCCGGCGCCGGCTGCGCCACTCCGTCGACCTCCACGAACGTCTCGCGGGACCGGTTGTGCGGATGCTCGATCGCCTCGCCGATGCGGAGCACCGGCGCGAAGCAGATGTCGCTGCCCTCCATGACCTCGCACCACTCGTCGCGCGTCTTCGTGCGGAACACCTCCGCCAGCTTCGCCTTGAGCTCCGGCCAGCGGTCCCGGTTCTGGAGGTGGCCTTCCCACTCGGCGCCGTCGAGGCCGGTCTTCTCGAGCAGCAGGGCGTAGAACTGCGGCTCGATCGAGCCGATCGAGACGTACTCGCCGTCGGAGCACTCGTAGGTGTCGTAGAAGTGGGAGCCGCTGTCCAGCATGTTCGAGCCGCGGTCGTCCTTCCAGACGCCGGCGCTGTGCATGCCGACGACGGCGGCCAGCAGCAACGCCGAACCGTCGGTCATCGCGGCGTCGACGACTTGGCCCTTGCCCGACTTTTGCGCCTCCAGCAGGCCGGCGACGACGCCCAGGGCGAGCAGCATGCCGCCGCCGCCGAAGTCGCCGACCAGGTTGAGGGGCGGCACCGGCCTGCCGCCGTTGTTGCCGATCGAGTGGAGCACGCCCGACAGGGCGATGTAGTTGATGTCGTGGCCGGCGGCGTGGGCGATCGTGCCGTTCTGCCCCCAGCCCGTCATGCGGCCGAAGACGAGCTTCGGATTCCGCTCGAGGCAGACGTCGGGGCCGAGTCCGAGCCGCTCCATGACGCCCGGGCGAAAGCCTTCGATGAGGCCGTCGGCCTGTTCCACCATGTCGAGAACAGCGTCAATCGCCTCGGGACGCTTGAGGTCCATCCCCAGGGAGCGGCGGCCGCGGTTCAGCACGTCGAACTTCGAGCCCCGGCCGGCGTAGGCGCGCCGGTCGATGCGCACGACTTCGGCGCCCAGATCGGAGAGCACCATGGCGCAGAAGGGGCCGGGTCCGATGCCGGCGATCTCGAGAATGCGGTAGCCGTCGAGTGGTCCCATGGGTCGGTATCTCCCTTCAATGAGGCCGGAGCGCTCGCGCCCCGGAGTACGGCGCCGGAGAGGGGCGCGAAGTCGACGGCGGCCAGTATAGGAAACCGTCGCCTGGACCTGCCGTACAATCCGATCGCTTCAGACCCGCGGATTCAGCCGGACGCGGCCCCAGGGACGCGCCATGGGAGAGCCTCCAACCATGCAGCGATACGGAATGACGATCCCGTTCGGCCTCCCGCTGGCCGAGCAGGAAGACCTGATCAAGGAGATGGTGGACCTGGGGTACACCGATTTCTGGTCCTCCGAGTCGAACGGCTCCGACGGCTTCACTCCTCTCGTCCAGGCTTCGATCTGGGCGCCGACCGCCAGGCTGGGCATCGCGATCATCCCCGCCTACACCCGTGGGCCGGCGCTGATGGCGCAGACCGTCGGCGCCATGGCCGAGGCGGCGCCTGGGCGCTTCGTCATGGGCATCGGCACTTCGTCCAACGTGATCGTCGAGCAGTGGAACGACATCCCCTTCGAGCGGCCGTACTACAGGACCCGGGACATGGTGCGCTTCCTCAAGAAGGCGCTCACCGGCGACCGGATCGACGAGGAGTTCGAGACCTTCCGCGTCCGCGGCTTCCGCATGGGCAGGCCGCTGAAGGAGTCTCCGCCGATCCTGGTGGCGGCGCTGCGCCAGGGCATGCTGCGGATGGCCGGCCGCGAAGGCGACGGGGCGATCCTGAACTGGCTGTCGCCCGACGACGTGAAGACGGTCGTCCCCTACGTCCACGAGGCCGGCCCCGGCAAGGAGATCGCGGCGCGCATCTTCGTCATCGCCACCGAAGACCAGGGCGTGATCGACTTCGTCGGCAAGCGGTCCATGGCCGCCTATCTGAACGTCCCCGTCTACGCCGCCTTCCACGACTGGCTGGGCCGCCGGGACGTCCTCGGCCCGATGTGGGACGCCTGGGCCGCCGGCGACCGCAAGAAGGCGCTGGAGGTCATCCCCGAGGAGGCCCTGCGAGACATCCTGATCATCGGCTCGCCCGGCAAGTGCCGGGAGCGGATCCAGGAGTACATCGAGGCGGGCGTGCATACCCCGGCGATTCAGATCATGCATCCCGGGGACGACCTGCGGGAGACGATCCGCGCGCTGGCGCCGTAGAGGGCGAATGAACCCGAAGTTCTTCGAACAGCCGATCCTGAACTCGCCCTACGAAGCGCCGTCGCGTCACTGGGAACTGGACGAGAACGGGCAGCCGACGCACCGGATCGTCGAAGCGCGCCGGCAGGTGCGGTTCCTCTCGCCGATTCCCGCGCCCAGGAAGTCGAGCGGTGCCGCCCAGTTGGAACTCGCGCCCACGCCGGACGAGGGCGACGAGGCGAAGTTCGACCTGGCTCGCGTGATCCAGGAGCTGCGCGCTGAAGTCAGCCGCTGGCGCCAACTTCCGAACCCGAGCCAGTGGCAGGTCACTCCAGAGACGGCGCGCCTCCTGCAGCACTGGCGCAGAACCGACTGGCCGGGCATCAGGCCCTTCTTCTGCCAGGTCGAGGCGGTCGAGACCGTCATCTGGCTGACCGAGGTCGCTCCCAAGGGGCGGGGCCGGGACAGGCGGCGCTTCCTCCGGCGGCTCGAAGATGTGAACGTCGCGCACGGCGACCTGCCTCGCCTGGCCCTGAAGCTCGCCACCGGCGCCGGCAAGACGATGGTCATGGCCATGCTGATCGCCTGGCAGACGATCAACGCCGTTCGCCGGCCGAACAGCCCGTACTTCACTCGCGGCTTCCTCGTCGTCACGCCCGGCATCACGATCCGGGACCGTCTCCGCGTTCTTCAGCCGAACGACCCCGACAACTACTACCGGCGGCGGGGACTCGTGCCCTCGGACGTGGTCGCGGACGTCGACCGGGCGAAGATCGTGATCACGAACTTCCACGCCTTTCAACGGCGGGAACGCATGTCGCTGTCGAAGGGCGCCCGATCGCTTCTGCGGGGCCGTGGCGGCGAGGACATCGAGACGCTGGAGACGGAAGGGCAGATGCTCCAGCGGGTTCTTCCCGATCTGATGGGAATGAAGAACCTCGTCGTCTTCAACGACGAGGCGCACCACTGCTACCGCGAGAAGCCGGGCGACCCGGACGAGGCCAAGCCGAAGGGCGACGCCCTGAAGGAAGCGAAGTCGAACAAGGAGGCCGCGCGCGTGTGGATAAGCGGCCTGGAGAGCGTCCACCGCCGTCTGGGCCTGAGCCGCGTCTTCGACCTCTCCGCGACGCCGTTCTTCCTGCGCGGCTCTGGCTATGCCGAGGGCACCCTGTTCCCGTGGACCATGAGCGACTTCTCGCTGATGGATGCGATCGAGAGCGGCATCGTCAAGCTGCCGCGGGTGCCCGTGTCGGACGACCTGCCGAGCGCGGACGTGCCGATGTACCGGGAACTGTGGAAGCACATCGGCAAGAGGATGCCCAAGGGGAGCTGGACGGCGAAGTCCGCGGCCCTCGATCCCCAGGACCTTCCGCTGCCGCTTCAGAACGCGCTGGACGCGCTCTACGGCCACTACGAGAAGGTGTTCGAGGCTTGGCGCGAAGCCGACGCCCGGAGCGATCCGTGCTTCATCGTCGTGTGCAACAACACGGCGTCCTCGAAGCTGCTGTACGACTACATCGCGGGCTTCCGCCGGGAGCGCGAGGACGGGTCGAGCGACTTCGTCGAAGGTAGGCTCCCGCGGTTCCGCAACTTCGACGAGTACGGCAACCCGCTTCCGCGGCCGGTGACGCTGCTCATCGACAGTGTCCAGCTCGAATCGGGAGAGGGCCTGGACAAGGCGTTCCGCACCGCCGCGGCCGACGAGATCGAGCGCTTCCGCAGGGAAGAGATGGACCGCAGCGGCGACAGGGTGAAAGCCGACAGCCTGACCGACGAGGATCTGCTCCGGGAGGTCATGAACACGGTGGGGAAGGAAGGCCGGCTCGGCGGCGCCATCCGATGCGTCGTCTCCGTCTCCATGCTGACGGAAGGCTGGGACGCGAACACCGTGACCCACATCCTGGGCGTCCGCGCCTTCGGCACGCAGCTTCTCTGCGAGCAGGTGATCGGGCGCGCCCTGCGCCGCCAGTCGTACGAGCTGAACGAGGACGTCCTTTTCGACGTGGAGTACGCCGACGTGTTCGGGGTCCCGTTCGACTTCACCGCGGAACCGGTTCCCGCGCCCCGGCCGGTGGTGAAGCCCACGATAGCGGTGCAGGCCGTCAGCCCGGACCGGGACGGCGCGGAGATCCGTTTTCCCCGGGTGGAGGGCTACCGCGTGGAACTGCCGGAGGATCGAATCCGGGCCGATTTCACGGACGAGTCCACCCTGACGCTTACGCCGGAACTCGTCGGCGCGACCGACACCCGGAACGAGGCGATCATCGGCGAGGGCGCCGACATCGATGTCGAGCACCTCAAGGACTACCGGCGCTCTTCGTTGATCTTCCGCCTGACGGTCAGGTTGATCGAGACCAGGTATCGGGAGCCCGACGGGGAACTCAACTTCGGGCTGTTCGGCAAGCTGAAGGGCGTCACGCGCCGGTGGCTCGACTCGCACCTGGACTGCAAGGGCGGCACCGCGCCGGCCCAGCTCATGTATCGGCAGTTGGCCGACATGGCATGCGAGAGGATCGATGCCGCGATCGTTCGCAGCCAGAAGGACGAACGGCCGGTCCTCGCCGTCCTCGATCCGTTCCAGCCGACGGGGACGACGGCCGATGTCCACTTCCTCACCTCGAAGAAGTGCTACCGCACCGATCCGCGGCGCTGCCACGTCGACCATGCGGTCCTCGACAGCGGATGGGAAGCCGAGTTCTGCCGGGTCGCCGAAGCGCACGAGCAGGTTGTCGCCTACATCAAGAACGACCGTCTGGGGCTGGAGATCCCGTACCTCTACGGTTCGACCGCCAGACGCTACCTGCCGGACTTCGTGGTTCTGGTTGACGACGGGCGCGGCCGGGACGATTGTCTGCATGTCCTTGTGGAGATCAAGGGCCTGCGCGGTGAGGACGCGAAGGCGAAGAAGGAAGCGGCGGAGACCTGCTGGGTCGAGGCCGTGAACAACCTCGGGTCGCATGGCCGCTGGACCTTCGCCGAGTTCACGAACGTGTTCGACATCGCGGCCGAGTTCGACGAGCTTGTCAGGCGCCTCGTGGGCGTCGAGCCCGCCGCTTAGAGACCTTGCGGTCATGCCCGAGATCAGCAGGTTCTTCGGTATCGTGATCACGATGTACTACGACGACCACGCACCTCCGCACTTTCACGCGCGCTACGGAGGGGACCAGATTCAGGTGGAGATCGAGAACGGCCGGGTGTTGGCTGGCCGGTTTTCTCCCAGACTGACGGGCCTGGTGCAGGAGTGGCTTGTCCTTCATCGGGACGAGCTTCGGGAGAACTGGAGACGCGCCCGGAGCGAGGAAGCACTGGAACGAATCGATGGCCTGGGGTGATCCAGTAACGCCGGATCTTGTGCGGGCGACCTGGCTGGGTGGCCATCGCATTCATCTGGAGTTCAAGGACGGTTGTTCGGGGATTCTCGACATGGGGAACCGGCGGTGGCGAGGGGTGTTCGAGCCTCTGCGGGACGTGGCGCTGTTCAGGCAGTTCCGGCTGGAGCGTGAGTGGAACACCATCTCGTGGCCGACCGGCGCCGATCTGGCGCCGGAGTTCCTGTACGAGCAGGCGTCGAACAACCCGGCGACCGAGGTGGACCTAGGGCGAGGGCATGCCTCGGCGGAAGAAGCTCCCGAGCGCGCGGACGACGCCAGTTTGGCCGCGGCCCTGGGCGGCACCCGGAGCGCATCGGACGCCGAGAGCTGATGCCGCCGAGGAAGCGCAGACCCAAGCCGCCGAAGGAGGTCGAGGCGTTCCGCCACGACGAGGCGAAACGGCCGAACCTGCCTTCGGCCGAGCACCAGTCCATCATGCCGCCGGAGGACCAGACGCCGATTCGCCGGGCGGTCGAGCGCCGCAACCGCGACCTCGACCCGCAGCTCGTCTGGCGCGGCAAGGACGACGGCGAGAGCTTCGAGGTCCAGGCGCCGCCGCTGTTCATCCAGGAGAAGGTCCACCCGAAGGCGCTGATCGACGACCTGAAGCGTGTTGCTGCCGAAGGGAAGGCGCCGGAAGACCAGGCGTCGCTGTTCGACGACTTCAACGGCTTGCCGTCGGAAGAGGCGCGCACCGAGTTCTACCAGCACGAGGCGAACTGGTCGAACCGGAGAGCTGTCCAACGAGAAGTGATCGTGAGCGGGGGTGTGCAATCCAACGAGAAGTGATCGTGAGATGCGGCGATCGGGGATCATTGGAGGATGATCTT
>JAPVWO010000024.1 GCA_027493375.1 Candidatus Multivorans thiocomprendens
CACCGCGTCGCTCGCGAGCACGCAGACCCACAGCCTCACGTGGACCGCGGCGTCCTCCACCATCTCGATCACGGGCTACCAGATGCAGACGCGGAACTCCTCCCGGCACGGGTGGCGGTTCACCTCCGCCGGAAGTCCGAGTCCTTCGAGCAGCTTCGGTCCGTCAGTCCGCGCATGGCGAGTCACGACGCCGCCGGGCATGCATCGGCAGTATCGTGTTCGTGGCCGTAACGCGAGCGGGTACGGATCGTGGTCGAACGTCGTCTCGCTGACCTCCGCCGGCGGTTCAGGTGCTTTGGACGGACTGAGCGGCGCAGCCGACAGCGACGATGGCGACGACGACGGCGATGGCCGTACCGACGGCTGCAGCGACCCGAGCGATCCAACCGTGGACAACAACCTGCCACCGTGTTAGGACCTTCGGATCGGGCGCGGCGAGATCGGGGACGATGGATCGGAGCGAAGAGCCAAGCCGGGAACGGACGGTCCGGGACATCCTGCTGCGCCCGACTGCCGAGAGCGAACTCCCTCGTCTCTCCGAACTGACCGAGGTCGTCTACGGCGTCCGGCGCGAGCCGGAGGTGCTGCGGTGGCTTCTCTTCCATCCCGGTCCGGGGCCGGAGGTCGAGTCTTCCGTCGCCGAACGGCATGGCCGGATCGTCGGCCACGTGGCGTCGTTGCACTGCCGCTACCGGGTCCATGGCGAAACGGTGACGGGTGCTCACCGGATGCTGTGGATGGTTGAACACGCTGCGAGGGGCAGAGCCGGCGTCCCCCTTGCCGGTCGCACGCCCGACACGGACTTTGAGGTTGTCCTCGGCGGCACCGCCGCCACCAAGGCGATGCTGGTCATGCGTGGCTTCCGCGAAGTCGGTGAGGCGCTCGAAGTGCGACTGAGCACCGCGACGGCGGGTGTCGCCACGGCCAGGCAGACCGGCGTGGCGCTGGCCGACTTCGATCCTGCCGCGGCCGGCCCGGCCGCCCCTCGAGACACGCTGGTCAACCTCGCCGAGCCGGACCACCTGGCGTGGCTGGCGGCCTGCCCGGAGCACGACGGACTGCTGTTCACCCTGGAACGATCGGGGGAGCCGCTGGGTCCGGTCCTGTTCTACGTCAACCGGGCGAACGATCCACCCACCGGCCGGATCGTGCACATGCCCTGTCTCGGCGAGGATGCTGATCTGGCGCTTCTCGCCATCCTCGACCGGCTGGGCCGGGAAGGCTGCGCCGAGGCGACCGTCCTGACCACGGAAGAGGGCCTGCTGCGGGCCGCGGAGTCGCTGGGCGGCGAGGTCTTCTACCGGCGTCCGCTCTGGTTCCGCAACCCGAACCGGGCCGTCGAGCCGGCCCGCTTCCATCTCAACTACATGGAGGGGGACCTCGCCTACCGGCGGGTCTGAGGCGGTTCGGCGACCGCCGAAGGCCGCCCCGCGTCACCTCGTGCCGGTGCGCCGGTGCTGGCCGGCTGATGAGAAGTCCTCAGTCCGTTGCGAGAAGCGACGCCAGACTCTGGCGCCATTCGACTTCGTCGACGACCTTGAAGCTCGTCGACTTTCCCCGCATCGCCGGCACGAAGTCGGCCCAGTCGGCGCGTTTCGCGTGCTCGTTGCAGAGGTCGAACACGGAGCGCTTGTAAGTCGTGTCGTCCGCGTGCTCCAGATGAAGGCCCTTCGTCTCGACGACGAACACGCGATGGAAGGCGTCGTCCGCGTTCGGTTCGTCCGGCTTCAGGGTCAGGATGAAATCGGCGTAGATCCGATGTCGCTTCCATCCTTGAACGTAGTAGTCCTTTCGGGTGCGGTTGCGGTACCAGAAGAAGAGCCGCTCCTGCTGGTCGAGATAGGTCGCGACCTTGTTCTCCAGTCCGTTCAGGTCGTCCTCGTCAGTGCGGTCGAAGAGGTTCAGCAGGTACTGGCCGCCATCTTCCCGGTTCGCCTGCCTGACGGAGCGCGCTTCGATGGTGTCCGGAAGGCGGTTGAAGCCGAGTTCCTCGGCGACGACGATGAAGCGCATTTCGCCGCTGTCGAGCAGGCGGCGGAACGCCTCTCTCGCCATTCGGTCACGTTCCATATGGAGGTGACGCCGGAGTTCTTCGAGCACGTAGACGAAGTTGGTTCGAACGCGCGCCGGGGCGTGGCGTTCCAGCAGTTCTCCGAAGACGCACCGAGCCAGATCGTGGCCATGCCAGGGGTTGGGAACGACTTCCAGCAGGTGGCGCGCGGCGAGGGCGTAGTTCAACTCGGCCACGCCGTTGCTTGAGCCTTCCGCCGGACGATCCCTTGCCTCGGCTTCCAGACCGATTCGGAACCCGCCCCCGCCTGGCGGAGTGTCGTCGAGGACGAGTTCGGAGAGCTTCTCAACGTTGGCGCGGGACCAGTCGATCCGGGAGAGCAGGTCCGTTTCGTAGCGGACCGGCCGCCAGGCGCCGTTGTCGCGAATCATGAACGCCGGCAACACGAGATTCCGGGCGGCGACCCGGAAGTCCCCGCGCTGCCGTTTGACGGACCGCGTACGCACCACGCCGGACTCGGCAGTGTCTTCGACGATCCGGCCTTCAAGGTCGCTCAGGCCTTCGAGCCCGAAGCCCTTGCGAACCTGGGCCAGCAGGTCGGCGCCTCGGCGCTGAAAGCAGAACACGTAGCTCTCGTCCAGCGCGGCGTTGTGGGTCTTGCGCGCGTACGGCTGCCGGAGGATGCGACCGACCAGTTGAGTCAGTCCCGTCCTCGAACTGGGGCGAGTGAGGATCGCCAGGACGTAGGCGAAGGAGCAGTCCCAACCCTCTTGCAGCGCCTGTTTGGTGATGATGTAGCGGATCGGACAGTCGGTCGACAGCAGGCCTCCGATGTCGTCGACCTCCTTCAACTCGTCCGTCTGGCTCGACTTGACCGCGACCTCGGCGGGCGCTATTCGTCCGTGCTGGTGCAGGTACTCCCGCACGTCTTCAGCATGGACCAGTCCGGACTCGCGCTGGTCCCTTCCCGTGCGTTCGACCTGGACCAGGCAGATCGGCCGGATGTAGGCGCCGTCATCGGCGCGCAGCTCTCGAGCCTCTTCTTCCAGTCGCTCCCGGTGTTCGACGGCGGCCAGCAGAGTGTCCCGCCAGGAAGCGTTGGGCCGGCAACTGATGTGCAGATCGAGCTTGATCATCTCTTCGGCGAGCAGATCGCGGCCCAGGATCTCGACCAGCACGTTCGCTTCGCGCGGCGGCGTAGCGGAGAGTTCGACGATCGCGCAGGGATTGAAGCCCTCAAGAGTCGCTCGGGCATTGCGGCTGTACGCCTTGTGGCCTTCGTCCAGGACGATCAGAGGCCGCAGCAGTCTCAGGGTGTTGCCGAGCGAGGTCTTGATCTGGGGTTCCCAGAGGCCATGGGCCTCGTCGAACGCGTCGAGGTTGGGAACGGCCCGCAGGAGGTCCGCGTGGGCTCTCAGGTTCCCGTCGTCCGGGAAGAACCTGTCGAATCCGCCGCTGTCGCGGAACATGCGGAGCTGTTCCTTCGTTCTCCGGTTCGCCGAGGGGAGCATCAGGAGGAGAACGCAGAGGTTCTCGGCGACGTCCTGGGGCCCGAACCCGCTCCCCTTCTCCAGAATCAGGGTGCGGCCCGCGGAGGCCAGGTCCAGGCGTCGGCGGTAGTAGTGGTCGCGGTCCTTCAGCGCGGCCAGGGTCTGCCGGTAGATCTGCGTGCTCGGGACGATCCAGAGGACGAGGCCGGTCTGGCTTCGCCGGAACTTCGAGTTCACCTGGTCGATGACGTGAAGGGCAATCAGCGTCTTGCCGCCGCCCGTGGGGATCTTCAGGCAGAAAGCCGGGATGGGGCGTCCCGTGCCGTCTCGGCGGCCGGTGTACCTCCGGCCGGGCGGCGCGGCGTTTTGCCAGGCGCGCCGAACCCAGTCGAACCCCCATTCCTCGTTCTGTTCCCGCGCCTTGGCGTCCTCCGCCCGAAGGCGCGAGAGTTGATCCAGGAAGCCGCCGACCGCGGCCAGCGTGCGGCGCTGGTAGTCCTTCAGGATCATTGCGGCTCGCGGTTCAGGAATCCGCGACGACGCGGTAGATCTCGAACGGAAGCTGGCAGAACTCGACCTCGTACCGGTTCAGGAAGCACTCGTCCAGATACTTCGTGGGCGCGAACACGACCCGCTTTCGCCCGTTCGCCGGGGGTAGAGCTTTGGCGAACGCCAGATCGAGCGCAAGAAGCTTGAGGCGCTCGACGTCGGGTTCGTAGACCAGGAAGACGTCGGTGGAGTGCGTACTGCCGATGAGGGAGCGGCTGCGGTCCATTTCGGCCGGTCTCAGTTCCTCGCCCGTCGCGGTGAAGAAGATGTAGCCGGCCAGCGCTTCGTACGTGGGGAGGTTGCCGGCGTCTAGCAGCGATTCCTCGCGCATCGGTCCACCAAGTTCAAAGTAGCTGAAGGCGCCGCCGAGACCTTCGCGGAGGCCCTCGTCCCCCGACGAAGGCACGCCCCGCGCGGCGCGGCGGACCCGTTCCGCGGTCAAACTGTCCGCGTAGTCCTCGCACTCGATGAGCACGAACCGGCGGCGACTGCCGTCCTGCTTGTTCTGGGCAAGCACCGCGTGCGCCGTCGTGCCCGAACCCGCGAACGAGTCGAGCACGATGGAGTCTTCGTCGGTCGCGATCTCCAGGATCCGCCGGATGAGGGTCGTCGGCTTGACCGTGTCGAATACGTCCTCCGAACGCTCGAAGTCGGCAAGTGCGACGAGCTCCTTCTTTGCCGCCTGCGTGTGTCCGACGTCTCTCCAGGGCCAGAGCGTCTGTGGAACCACGCCTTCCTGGACTTCGGAGAGGAACCGTTTCAGCCTGGGCATGCTCCGGCCTTTCGCGCCCCACCAGATGCGTCCGTCCTTCTCAAGCTCCGCGAAGTTCTCGGGCGATACGCGAAAGTAGTTGCCGATGGATGGCTTGAAGGTCTTGCCGGATGGGCTCGTGACTTCGTAGGTTCCCTTGCTGTAGTAGTTCCTCGCCGTCAGATCGCTCGACGCCCACGGTCCGCGGGGGTCGGCGTCGGGGTTCTTGTAGCGACTCTTTGCCGCCTCGCTTCGTCTCAGCTTGTTCGGCGTCCAACGCTCCGCGTCACGCGCGTAGACGAGGATGAAGTCGTGGTCCTGGGAGAAGTGGCGGGCCGTGTTCTTGGGTGAGAAGATCTTCTGCCAGATCACGGTCGCCACGAAGTTGTCTTCCCCGAACACCTCGTCCATCAACGCGCGCAGATGGTGAACCTCGTTGTCGTCGATCGAGACGAAGATCGCGCCGTCGTCCCGAAGGAGCTCGCGCAGCAGCTTCAGACGCGGCAACATCATGCAGCACCACTTGTCGTGTCGGGTCAGATCGTCGCGATCAACGGTCTTGCCGAGCCATTCGCGCATCATCGGCGAGTTCACGTTGTCGTTGTACACCCAGTTCTCGTTGCCCGTGTTGTAAGGCGGATCGATGTAGATGCACCTGACCTGCCGGTACAGCGTCGGCTGCAGCGCCTTCAGCGCGGCGAGATTGTCCCCGTGGACGACGAGGTTGTCGTGGAGACTGGGAGTCGTGGACAGCCCCGGTTCCGGGACGGCGCGCAGCTCGTGGAAGGGGACCGTGAGATGGTGGTTCTCGACGAGGGCCCGGCCCTTGAAGTGCAGTCGCGGCATCGTCCTTAGAGAATCGTCGTTCCGGGCCACGGCGTCAAGCCGTTGCGGAGTTTCGCGTGCGTGGGCGCCGTTTCGGCGCGGCGATTCTGCCGGAACGCCGAACGCGGGAGACGGTCCCAGAGCCGCCAGGGGACCAAGGCCGGCTAGGCGTACCGTGCCGCGGCCTGTTGCGGGGTCAGGATTCGAGTGCCCAGCCGCTCCAGCCGCGGGCGTTTCGTCGCCTTGAGGAAGTTGCGGTCATCGGTGACGAAGGCGCCGCCCCCGAAGTGCAGGTGCGTCCACGGAGCGCAGGTGTCAACGATCCGATTCCGCCACTTGTCGAGGTCCTCGGCGGTTCGATCGCCTGGGGCGTTCAGGTCGTCGCCGTGGTCCGGACGGAGGATCCCATGGATCTCCCTGCGTTCCTCGTCTTCCGCCGCGTCGCCCGCCCACAGCATGTGGTTCCAGTACCCGAAGCCCCACCAAAGCCCCGGCGCGGACAGGATCTCGATGAACTCCTTGTCGAGACCGGCGAGGACCAGTTGCCGCCTCAACCGGGCCAAGTCGGTGCGTCGCTCAGACGCGCTGATCGCCACGACGCGTAGCCTCACCTTCCGGTCGGCCGCCGCGTCCACGACACGGCGCAGGTCGGGGGCCGTGGCGTCGCCCTTCGTGAGAGCGATGACGCAGTTGGTGTCGAAGGTGACGTTCGGCATGGGCCGCTCGCGCGCAAGCGGGTGCATGCGACCGTCGCTTAGCCGTGCGGCGTCACGAGGTACTTCTCGCCGGTCGCCTGCTTGGCGTAGACCGCGATGGACGCCGGGTCGAGGGCCTGCCGCAGGGTGACCGTCTTCGCGTAGCTCGACGCGAAGGTCGTCCTGATCTCGGCGGCGACCCGCTGCCGGAGCCGTTCCGAGGCCTCGTAGCCGATGCGGCGCAGGAAGTGGGGCAGCAGCCAGCCGCCCAGCCCCCAGGCCATGCCGAAGTTGCGGGTCAGAACCGTCTGGCCGCGGTCGAGGCCGCCGTAGATGTAGACCTGCTTGAGGGTCGCGGAGCCGTAGCGGCTGTACTCGGGGGCGTTGGCGGAGAGCGCCGCCTCCATCGCGGTCAGGATCTGGCCGGCCAGCTTGCCGCCGCCGGTGGCGTCGAAGCCGAGCGTCGCGCCGGTGTCGGCGATCGCGGCGACGAGGTCGGCCATGAAGGTCTCGGTACTCAGGTTGACGACGTGGGTGGCGCCGATGCCGCGCAGGAGTGCCTCGTGTTCCGGCCGGCGGACGACGTTGACCAGCGGTACGCCGTCCTTCGTGCAGATCTTCTGGAGCATTTGGCCGAGGTTGGAGGCGGCGGCCGTGTGGACCAGGGCCGTGTGGCCCTCGAGCCGCATCGTCTCGACCATGCCCAGGGCGGTCAGGGGATTGACGAAGCAGGAGGCGCCTTCCGCGGGCGTCGTGCCTTCGTGCAGCGCCAGGCACTGCCGGGCCTCCGCCAGCCGGTACTCCGCGTACATCGAGCCGCCGAGGACGGCGACCGTGCGGCCGATCAGGGCCTGGGCGGCCGGCGACGAACCGGCGGCGACGACCACGCCGGCGCCCTCGTTGCCTGTCGGTATTGGCTGGCCGAGGCGACCGGCCACCAGCCGCTCGAGTCCTTTGGGGAGGTCGGCGACTACCACGGGGCCGTGTTCTCCCTCCGACGCGCGGACCGTGGAGACGTCCGCGGGGCCGAAGAGGACACCCAGGTCGGAGGGGTTGATCGGCGACGCCTCGACCCGGATGACGACCTGGTCCGGACCGGGTTCCGGCACCGGGACCCTGACCAGCGCCAGTTCGACGGTGCCGCCGCCGGCGTCATCGGCGCGGATCGTGGAGTGGAGGGTCAGGCCGTCGGTGGGGAGTTCGGTCATGGTCGGTTTCCGGTTGGTTGAGGTGTGAGCGGCGGCGAAGGCTATCGCGCCTCAAGAGCGTCCGGCGACTATGCTCCCGCCCTGGATGTCACCCGTCGTCTGCTCGTTCGAAGCGTCCTGCCGGCGGCCGTTCGACGTTCGGGGCCTGCTGGAGTTCTTCGCGGTCCGCGCGTTGCCGGGCGTTGAGGTCGTCGACGCGGAGAAGCTGGTGTACCGGCGAACGGTCGATCTGGCGAGGCTGTCGCCGGGGCCGCCGGAAGACGGTCCGCGGCTCGGGATCCTGCGGGTCGACTTCGGCGGCTCCCGCCTGAGTGCGGAAGTACATGCCACTGCGAGTGGAAGGCTCGAATCGCATCTTGAGGACGAGGTCGAACGCCGACTGCGGGGGCTGTTCGACCTTGAGGCGAACCCGGACGCCATTCGCTCCGGCTTGAGCCGTGCTCCCGAACTGGCTTCGGGCGGCCGGAGCCCGGCCAGCGTGCGGATTCCCGGCGCCTGGTGCCGCTTCGAAACCGCGGTGCGGGCGGTCCTGGGACAGCAGATCTCGGTGGCCGGCGCGCGCACCCTGGCCGGCCGCCTGGTCGCGGCTGCGGGCCGGGAACTTCCCGCGGGTCTGAGAAGGCCCGGGTTCGAGCGGACGTTCCCGGGTCCGGAGCAGGTCGCGTCCCACGACCTTCCGACGATCGGTTTGCCCGGGTCTCGCGCCCGGGCGCTTGGTGACCTGGCGTCGGAGGTCTCGACCGGCGCGTTGAGGCTGGACGCCGGTCCGCATGAGGTCCGCCGCCGACTGCTCGACATCAAGGGAATCGGCCCTTGGACGGCCGAGTACGTCGCGATGCGCGCCCTGGGCGACTGCGACGCGTTTCCCGCCAGCGACCTGGGGCTGCGCAAGGCGATCGACCGCGACCAGCCGCCCAGCGCCGCCGAGCTGGAGGCGATGGCGGAAGCCTGGCGCCCGTTGCGTGCCTACGCGGCGATTCTGTTGTGGCGCCGGGCCAGTGGGGGTTGAGACCCGCTCTCAGGGCTTGCTGACGTCGATCACTCGCACGCCGATCTTGCGCTGTTGCTCGGGTGTCAGTTGCCTGACGAGGCTGGCTTCGAGCCGTTGGTGGAGCTCGCCGGGGCTGCCGGGGCGTGTGCCGGTGTCGTCAAGCGGCGCTTTCTCCGGGTCGCCGAACCAGAGTACGAGGAAGATGCCGTGGCCGCCGGTCGCCTGATCCTGGGCGTAGCTGGCGACGAGTTGGTCGCGGGCCGCGCGATACAGGGCGGGGTGGGACTGCTTCTTGATCTCGATGGGGATGTGGAAGCCGGAACAGGACAGGCGGATGTCGGCCCGTCGCCCGGCGGCGTAGTGACCCTCGGGCTGAGTTTCAACTTCGGCTGGGAGCAGTCGTTCCAGGTGAGACATGAGAGCGTCCCGACACGACTCCTCGCGCTTCGGGCCGGTGGGGCGGCCGTACTCGTCCTCGTTCCAGAACTGACGCCAGTCGTTAGCGTTTGAGTGGCGGATCGTTGCTGACAGTTCGTCGAGGCGGTCGAGAGCGAGAGCGGTGAGGTCGGCGGCGTTGGCGGGTGCGGCGTTGTTCAGGGTTGCGTGGATCTGGTCGAGGTCGGGGCGTTCGTAGGAAGCGTCCCGGTCGGCGACGACTCTTTGGTTGTATGCGATTCGCAGATGGTGGCGCCAGTGCGAGAGCCTCTGGTCGTTGGCAAGTCGGTGCAAGGCAGCGGCGGCTTCCGGCGCGGCCGTGTTTGCCAGTTGTTGGATCAACTCGGGGACATGCCAGATCGTCCATTGACCCTCGTCCACCGGGCCGTCCTTGAGTTCGATCGGGCCGAAAGCGTGTCCCAGTTGCCGGATGAGAATCTCGAGTGCTCCGGGGGCAGCATCCTTCGGCCGAAACAGGTCTTCAAACCGCAGGAAGTTCGCGAGTTGACGGCCGCGGAGTTCCTTTCCGTCGACGAACCGGTCGAGTGGTTCGGCAAAGGTCTCCGGTGCCGCGATGAGGCCTGCCGCGAGCCAGTGGACTCGTTGGGCGATCGTCATGCTCTTGCCAGACAGCTTCTTCTGGATGACCTTGAGCAGCTCGCGGCGTTCGGCATGTCGAAGGGCCGTCCACAGCAGCTGAATCAGGTCTGGGAATTGGCGGGCCGGGCAGCGCAACGGAAAGCTGCGGAGCAGGGGCAGGCTGACGAGTCGAGCGAGTCCCGCGTGGCCTTCGTCGTGTACGAGTTCGGGGATACCGGCTACATGCTCCCGGCCTTGGCGGAGTTCTGCCCTTGCGAAGGGTAGGAACACAGAGGCGACGAGTTCAGGGTCTTCCGCGACCAGCCACCGGTACCACTTGGGAGGGAAGTTGCGGCCCGCCGCTACGGAGTAGTGGAATGCGAGTGCCAATCGCCACTTCTCCTGGACTAGGTCGATCGGGTAATCTCCCTCGCGATCCCGGTCTTCGAGCGCGGCCAGAAAGGGCATCGCCAAGTAGGACATTCTGGACTCGCCTCGGAGGCGGAGGATGTCGTTCACGTCGGGCAGGTCGTCTCGCTCGATGACCCCGCGGAAGCCTTCATACGCCGAGGCGACCAGGTCGTCGTCAGGACCGAGCTTGGCAGCGAGGCACTCGCGGAGAGGCCTCGGGCTCCACCCGACTCGCTGGAACCACTCATGGGCCAAGTCGTGAAGGAGCGCCGGATGGCCTCGGTTCTCCCGCAGTGCGGGTGCCTCCGCGCGCATGGCGTTGAGCCACTGCTCGCGGCGACGCTCCCGCTCCTCGGCGACCGTGTTCTGGGTAGCGCGCTCAGCGAGGTATGCCCGATTGGCCTCATGGTGTTTCTTGGCCGTCTCCCGCAGTTCGTCGCTGGCTGTGGTTGTTGCCGTGGCAGGTTGAAACTCCGGGTGCTGTCGTAGGAAGTCGTCGAGCACCTCCTGCGACATGCCCTCTTCGCCCTGCCCCAAGCGTCCGACTGCTTGCTGGAACAGCGATTGGGCGAGATTCGGACGGCTGTTAGCAGTCTTCCGCGCCTGTTCCAGGCACCAGGCGCCATAGTCGGCCGGCGGCCGGGCGTTGCGTAGCCACTCTCTCGCCAGCAGCCACCCTCCGGCAGGATCTCCCTCGTCTTCGGATCGGCGGAGACCCTCGAAGAGGGCAGCCTTCCAGGCATTGGGGTTCCTCTCCAGCCAAGCGGCTATGTTGGATGACGGCTCGGAAACACACTGGTGGAGTTCGAAGAACTCCTCGTAGGTCCGAGCGGGCGCGGTCAGCCAGTCGAAGAGACGCGCGGGCTCCAGTCCATCGCCGTGGGCGGCCAGACCACGCGCCAGGAGCCTCTCGGCCATCTCCCTGCCGCGAGGAAGCCGTGGGTGGATGAGTTTCAGGTCGGGACGCTGCTTCGCCAACTCGTCCAGAAGCACAAGAAAGTCCCCCTCGGTTGTCCGCTGCTCCAACGTGCGGGTCCAGAACGTGCGGTGGCTTCCGAACAACTTGGTCGGCTTGCTTGACGCGAGATGCTTCCAGATCTCCGCAGGCGAAACTGTGTCGGGATAGAGGCGATCCAGAATCCTCCCCATCAGTTCGTTGTCCTGGTCTGGTACGGCGCCTTCCTGGATCTCGGTGAGCAGTAGTCGGAGCTTTGCGTGCCTGACGTCGACGTCGACGCACTGCTGGACGAAGGCCTCCAGAGCGCTCAGGGCCACCCGTGGCCACCAGGACGATTCGTAGACGATGGCGAGAATGGGCTCCGCAAGGCTCGGCATCGGTGTGCCATGGCGGAGAACATTGAGGACAAACTCGGTTGCGAGCTGATCGTCGTCGCACTCCGGAGTCGCCGTCAGCTTTGCGCGAAGCTCGGCCTCGAGGGCTGGAGCCGCAAGGGGCGCAAAGGCCGCTGCGGCTCGGTGACGGAGACCGTGTAGGCGGCGCCCCTCGCGGATCAGCGCCTCAAGTAACAGACGTTTCTCATTCGTGGAGAACCGGCTCGGGTCACCGTACAGGCCGACGCCGATGGGGTCGCGCTCGGTCAGTTGGGGCCGTGCCTGCTTCGAATGGGCGGCCAGCCAAGAGGAAAGCCCGCGATGGGAAGTGACTACGCCGCCGTCATCTGCGGTCACAATCCGCACGACCCGCGCCGCCGGGGGGCCGTCTTCGATTTGTCGGGCCAGGTAGCGACCGGCAAGGAACTCTGCGATATGCCGGTGAACCGGCTCAATACACCGTTCCGCTGGCGGAGGTGCCGCTACGGCTCGGAAGAGCCTGCTTGAGAGCGTGGCCCGCTGCCGACGGCTCCAGGCCTCGGCATCTCCAGGTGAGGCGTCCAAAGGTGCCGGGTCGACCAGATCGAGGGGTTTGTAGTCCGTGGTCGAGCCGACAGTGGAGGATGACTTGCTGATGCCGACCGTGCCGGAGAGCAGGAGAAACGAGCAAAGACGGCCGGCGGTCTCCAGAACAAGTTCAGGATCTGGGTGCCGGACGCCGGCGTTCAGATGCTCCTCGTTGGGCTCCGACGCCAGACGGCGGCAGGCGAACTCGAACAGTTCGAGTCGGCTTTCGGGCCATTCTCCTCTGCGTGCGCCTGCTGCGAGCAGTTCGAGATTCTGGGGATTGCGGATCAGGTCGCCGAGCCCTTTCCGCTTCGCCGTCTCAAGGAATCGTAGACCGTCCTCAAGGTAGGAACGGGACTCGAGGACCATCACTGCTTCCTTCTCGGAAAGGGGCCGGAGCCGGAGTACCGTCAGTCTGCCGTTGGGTGTCACTGTCTCAAGACGTTCCCGGTCGTTCTTGCCGAGCCAGTCCGCTTCGCGGCAAGAAAGCCGGAACCGTGGACGACCCAGCCGGTCCAGTTGCCTCCTCACGGCGTCCAGTGGTGTGCGGGGATCGTCGCTGCCTGCTCGGACTTCGTCGAGACCGTCGATGAATAGCGTCTTCCTTCGCCACTCCGGGTGCCGATCGCAGTCGAGAGTGATGAAGTCGCGGGCCGAGACAAGTTCCGCCTCTTCGCCAAGGTTCCGGCAGGCCTCCCGGAAGCACGTCGTCTTGCCCATGCCGGGGTCGCCCAACAGCACGTAGGCGGGTGCCGAGTCGAACTCGGACAGGGGTTTGGGGGCTTCTTCCACCCCCTGACCCCCACCCGTTTCGGTGCAGGCCCGCGGGACGAACTCGCTCCTGAACCAGACCGAGGCCGGTCGCGACAGGAAGACATCGAGCGGAACGCTTCCGTGCGGTTCGCCGCTCTCGGTCACCAGCAGGGTGCGGTGGGGACGGAACCGTTCGCTGAAGATCCTCATCCCGCTGGTGGACCGCACCCTCGAACCTGTCTTGACCTCGATCGCCACGGTCCTGAGCCCCGCTTGCAGCACGAAGTCGACCTCGTCGCTGGCCTCTCGCCAGTACAGTACGCGGACTCCGGGGCTGCAGGTGTTCAGGAGATGGGCGCCGACCGCGCTCTCGACCAGACGGCCCCAGAAGCTCCTGTCGGCTTTCGCCTCGTCGAAGGACCGGTTCGACCCGACCGAGATCAGTGCGGGGTCGAACACGTTGAACTTCGGCGGCGAGTTCCGCATCCGAAGCATGCTCGGCGAGTACTTCTGCAGCCCGGCGAGAAGGCCGACGCGGGAGAGGAGGTCGAGATAGCGGGCGAGGGTAGTGGCGTTTCCGGCGTCCTGCAGCTCTCCGAGCATCCTGTGGAGAGGCAAGATCTGGCCCGAGTAGGCGGTGCCGAGTTCAAACAGGCGCCGGAGCAGCGCGGGCTTGTCCACCCTGGTCATGGCGAGCACATCCTTCTCGATGGCGGGACCGACGAACGACGTCGTGACGTACCTACGCCATCTGGCCTCGTAGTCCCGCCAGTCAGGCGGCCACCGGTTCGCCAGCCGCATGGCGCCCGGGTAGCCGCCGAAGTAGATGTACTGGTCGAGATCGAGCCCGAAGGCCGTCTTCATTTCTCCGAACGACCAGTGGCGGACGCGGATGACTTCGAATCGGCCAGCCATGCTCTCGTTCAGGCTCGATTGGATGGACATGGGCGCAGAGCCGAGGATCACGACGTGGAGCGGGCGGTCGTTGAGTCGGTCCCCGTCCCAGAGGCCCTTGACGGTGCTGGACCAGTCGGGTATGTACTGAAGCTCGTCGAACACCAGTACGCTCCCTTCGTGGTTCTCGGCGTCGGCCCTTGCCTGATCCCAGACGTCGACCAGCCAGTTCCTGTCGCGGGGTGTCGTCCTGCCAACGGACTGCCGGAGTTGGCTGCTAGTCGCATCGTTGTCGGGCGAGTCGACCGCGTAGTAGCGCCAGGGCTTGGCCAGAGTTCGCAGTGCCTGTGTGACGATCGTCGTCTTGCCGCTTTGCCGCGGCCCGAACAAGGTCTGGATCGTTCGTGGAGTCTCCTCCAGACGCCGCTTCAGGATGGCGACCTGCTCGCGTTCGTACTCCATGTTACACGCCAGAGTATGACGATGAGTAGATTTATTCAAGAGAGTAATTCAACTGCCGAGGCTCCACGCGGCGAGTCCCGTCGGGGCTTGCCGTAGGATCGCTGCCGACACAGCTCCGAACCGGTTTGGAGATCTGAGTGACCGCGACCTACCACGCCTTCGACAC
>JAPVWO010000240.1 GCA_027493375.1 Candidatus Multivorans thiocomprendens
CGCATCCGCGAGGACCTGACCTTCACCGTCTACAACCTGTTCCCCGACTACGTCTTTCCCGGCAAGGTGCGCCGCGTCGACATCCGGGTCGACGGCGCGCCCCACGAGGACAAGCGGCTCACGGTCGAGATCGAGCTGCACGCGGCGGACCGCGTTCTCGAGGGCGCTTCCCGTGCCGAGACCCGCGTCTTCAGCGACGCCGGCACCTTCTTTGACCTCGTACTTTTTCCCCGGGACGCCTCCGGGATTCGGCGTGGGGGCGTCGGAACCGTTCTCAGTGCCTCGATCACGCTGAACCGGTCCGCCAAGGCGGGCTACTGGATCGCGAAGCAGATCAAGATCGTCGACCCGGCGGAGAACGAGCGGTTCGCCGGTGCCGAGGACTTCGGCTGGAAGCTCTACCTGGAGAACGCGGAGGAGGACTTCGTCGCGCCGAAGTATGTGCCGGGGACCGCTCGGCTGGAGCATGGCCGGGACGTGGTCGAGGGCCGGGCGGTGCAGATGCTCCACGCGAGCTGGGGCGTGAAGGAAGACGGCGGCATGCGCTCCAGACATTCCTGCTGGGCGTTTCTGAACGACGAGATCGCGACCACCTTTTCTCGTCAAAACACGGGCAGCCACGATGCCGTGACGAATGAGTGCGTGGTGGATTTTCCCATGCCCGAGTACATGCCCTCGTCCAGATACACCCTGAACCGCATCGACATGCAGGACGCCGCCGGGAACCTGGGCAGGGCCGAATTCCAGGAGGGCGGGCCCGGTGAACAGCCCCCGAGTGTCCGGCTTCGCACCAGCGATCCGGACACGGAACCGCCCGAACTCGACCTGAATCGTATCGAGGTCGACGCCAAGCCCACGAACCCGGAGGCCCCGAACGGCGAGACGATCGTGACGATCAGGTTCCGGGTCAGGGACAACATCTCGGGCTACCAGATCGCGTACCTGAAACTCCGGGACCCGCAGGGGGCGACGCACTTCGCGTTCCACACTCCCCCGGACTACGGTTCGCTGTTCTCCGCCAGGGACCCGACCCAATGGACGACGCTCGTCCACACCCACATCCTGCCCGCCGGTTCCGCGCCGGGACTCTGGGGGCTCTACGAAATGGACCTCCGCGACAGGGCGAGCAACTTCGTCTCGCACAACTTCACCGAGGTGGTGCGCTTCGAGGTGGAGTGACGCTCCGGGCCTCAAGGCTCGATCGTCTTCAGGATGAACCGCGCCATCGTCTCGCGCAGGTGCAGCGAGAGGTCGGGGTCGGTCACGCCGTGGCGTGACTTCGGGTAGAGCATCATCTCGAAGGGCTTGCCGGCCTTCTGTAGCTTCCAGGCCATCTGCAGGGTGTTCTGCATGTGGACGTTGTCGTCCATCGTGCCGTGGATGATCAGCAGGTCGCCGTGGAGATCTCCGGCCGTCTCGAGCACCGAGGTCCGCTCGTAGCCGTCGGGGTTGTCGTCCGGAGTCGACATGTAGCGCTCGGTGTAGATCGAGTCGTAGGCGCGCCAGTCGACGACGCTGCCGCCCGCGATGCCGGCGCGGAACCGGTCGGAGCGGGTGAGCGCGAAGAGCGTCATGTAGCCGCCGAAGCTCCAGCCGTCGAGGCCGATCCGCTCCGCGTCGACCCAGGGCTTCGCGCCGAGCCAGTCGACGGCTTCGACCAGGTCGATCAGCTCCTGCTCGCCGAAGTTCCTGTACACCGGCCAGGTCGATTCGACGCCCTTGCCCGAGGCGATCCGGTTGTCGACGACGAGGACGACGATTCCCTGTTGGGCGAGGTACTGGAACCACATGCCGCGTGAACCCTGCCAGCCGTCGCGGACCTGCTGTGCGTGGGGGCCGCCGTAGACGTGGACCCAGGCGGGATAGACGCGGGCTGGATCGAAGCCGTGGGGCCGGATCAGCATTGCCGCCAGGTCGACGCCGTCGCTGGTCGTGATCTGCAGGAGTTCCGGCTTCGAGATGTCGAAGGGGTCCAGGTCGGGCACGTCACCGCCGCCGAGTCCTCGTACCGTGCCGCCGTCGTCGGCGCGCCGAAGCGTCATCGTCGTCGGCGTGTGAAGGTCACTCGAGGTAGCGATCCAGTTTTCGATCGGTCCGTCCTCCGGGAAGCTCGCTCGGTGGCTGCCGGGTTCTTCGGTGAGCAGGGTCGGGCCCGAGCCGTCGAGAGCGACCCGCAGGACGTCGGCACCGATTGCCGAGCGGTAGGTACCCGAGACATAGGCGGATCCAGCCTCCTCGTCCACCGCGTTCAGGGAGCGCACTTCCCAGCGTCCTTCGGTGAGCGGATTGACCAGTTCTCCGTCGTTGTCGTAGCGGTAGACGTGCTGGAAGCCGGTGCGTTCACTGAGCCAGAGAAAGCCGCCATCCTCGAGGAAACGCGGCGGACCGAGCACGTTGACCCAGGCGTGGGACTCCTCGCGCAGCACGCGCTCCGATTCGCCGGTGTCGGGGTCGGCGCGGTGCAGGTCGAGGAAGGTCTGCCGTCGATCCTGGACCTGGTACCAGACGTCCCCGTCCGGCGAGAACGTTACGTTGACGATCAGGATCTCCGAGTGTCCGTAGAGGCCCGGGTCGATCCAGGTGACGCCCCCGCCGCTGGCCTTCGCGACGCCCAGCCGGACGCGCGGGTTCGGATCGCCGGCCTTCGGGTAGGGGTAGACCTCGAGCGGCGGCCGGAACGGGATGTGGTCGACTACCGTGAAGCGGGGCACGTCGCGTTCGTCGGTCCGCAGGAAGGCGACGCGGCGGCTGTCGGGGCTCCACCAGTGGGCCTGGTAGTTGCCGCGGCCGTAGATCTCCTCCTGGTAGACCCAGTCGAGCTTTCCGTTCAGGGTGTTCTCGCCGCCGTCGGTGGTCAGCCGGAGTTCGTTGCCGGAGACGTCGACGACGTAGAGGTCCGCGTCGCGGACGAAGGCGAGACGGCGGCCGTCCGGCGCGAAGCGGGCGAGTTCCTCGGCTTCCGGACCCCGGGTGAGCCGGGTCAGCGTTTCGTCGTCGAAACTCCAGGCGAAGAGGTCCGAAACGAGGTCGAGCAACAGGCGGTCCGCGGCCGGCGACAGCCGAAGCGCTCCGGGCCGCGCCCGTGACGCCGCGTCATCAGTGCTCAGGTCCAGTTGCTCCCGGAGCGCGGTTGCCAGGGGCTCCGGGTCGTAGAACGGGCGGCTTTCGCCCGACGCCGCGTCGATGGCCGTCCACGACCAGCCATCCTCGCGATCCTCTCCCGAGAGGTATTCCTCGCCGCCGGGCAGCCAGCGGAGCCGCGGCAGCTCCGGCGAGAATTCGAGCGCCTCCGGTCCGTAGATGTGGTGGAGCTCCAGCGGCTCTTTCTGCGCTGTTGCCGGCTGGAGTGCGGTAACGGCGAGGAAGAGGGCGAGAAGACAGGCGAGTGCGAATCGTCGGCTGATCGTCGGCATGGCGGAACAGTAGCGGAGGATCCGAGCTCCAGACGTCGATTGGCGGCGGAGGGGCCGGCGCACCCGGTGGGCATCCGGTTCCTGCGCGCTGGCGCTGCGCCTGTACGGCACCGATCGCTAGAACTCGAACTCCAGCAGCACGTCCACGCTCTGGCCTTCCGCCGTGACGGTGAACCGGTTCATTCCGAGGCGGAAGTGCTCGGCCAGTTCCTGGAAGTCGACCTCGCCCATCCCGTCGACGACGTGGATCTCGATCCGTCGGATCCTTTGGCCGTTGACCGCGGTGACGTGGACCTCGCCGGGATCCGCGGCCAGGCCCGTGAACTGGAGCGGCAGGCTGGCGAGGCGGACTTCCGGGTCGATGCTGTCGTACGGGATGCCGACTTCGAATCCGGGGATGTCGGCGCGGAGAACCGGGAGATCCCGCGCAGCCATGACGTCCACTTCGGCCGGAGCCGCGGTCTGCGCGTCGAAGATGACGCCGCGGCTCAGGTGCGCCTGCTTGCCCTTGATCAGGATGAAGGGCCAGGCGATGGCCTTGGCCAGGACGGCGGCGGTCACGAAGCGGCCCCTGCCGGAGCGGTCGTAGCCGCCCGTGAGTCGGATGGACGTGTCGTCCACCGCGGCGACCGTGTTCGCGTCGACCTCGAGCCTGCCGCGGATGCCGGCGATCTTGGCTCGCCGGGCCTTGCTGACCTCGGACCAGACCACTGTGCCCGCTTCGATGACGACGCGGCCGTCGATCACGACATCCTCGGCGACCTTGGCGCGGACGCGGTCTCCCGGCCGGACGAAGTTGCTTGATTTCTTCTTGGTCGAGAGGCTCTCGTCGAGGACGCAGTAGACCGTCGTTCCGGCCGGAATCCGCACGCTTTCGGCGATTCCGGCGGTTGGCAGCGCGGTGAGCAGTACGGCGGCGACCGCCGCCCGGAAGAGACGGGTTTGACGCACGGATGAGACCTCCCGGGTCGTGAGCGTTGGCAGTGGGATGTACGCGGCGGGGCGGCCTGTGGTTTCAGTGCTCGCCGCCGAACCCGGGATCACCTCGGGGACCGCCGGCCGGCTTGGCCCCGGTCCGCTCCTGCGATACGGTGACCGCTTCCCAATGAGCTTGATCGTCTGGTCCTGGCTGTTCCTCGTCGTCTATCTGGGCGGCATGCTGGCCTTCGGCGTGATCGGCCGGAACCGGGTCCAGGGGGCGGACGACTTCGCCACGGCTCGGGCCGCCTACGGCCCGTTCTTCCTCGCCCTCGCCTTCGCGGCAACGACCGCGAGCGGCGCGACGTTCCTGGGGTTCCCGGGCCTCGCCTACGAGCACGGCACGGCGGCGTTGCTGTCGGCGGTCCTCTATCCGGCGGGCGTGTACCTGGGCGTGCTGATCTGCATGCGGCTGGTGGCGAACGTGGGCGAGCGGTTCGGCTCGCGCTCGATTCCGGAGTTCCTGGGGGACCGGTACCAGTCGGACGGCATTCGCGTGATCGTCACCGTGGCGTCCCTGCTCCTGTTCTTCTACCTGGCCGGCCAGCTCCTGTCGGGACTGGTCATGTTCGAGACGATGCTCGGCCTGTCGCCGGCCTGGGCGCTGGGGATCACGGCGGTCGTGCTGATGGTCTACGTGTCGCTGGGCGGCGCCCACGCGGACATCCTCACCGACGGCGTGCAGGGCTTCCTCATGCTGCTGATCGGCGTGCTGGTGATCCTCCTGTTCCTCTTCGGCGCCGGCCTGGACGGCGGAGTCGGCACGGTCATCTCGAACATTCGCGGACAGGACCCGAACCAGGTCGGCTGGATCAACCGCTCGACGCCGCTCTACCACTCCTGGTGGTCGCAGTTGGCGGTGCTGCTGGCCCACATTCCGCTCGGGCTGCTGCCGCACATCGGCAACAAGATCTGGGCGCTCAAGACCGGCAAGTCCCGTTTCACGTTCCTTCGCTTCGCTTCCGTCTTCGGCGTCACACTGGGCATGCTCGGCCTCGGCGGCGCCCTGGCGCGGGCGGTGCTCGGCGGCCGGCTGTACGAAGAGGGCTCGACCCCGAACGAGGCGCTGCCGGCGCTGTTCATCGAGCTCTTCCCGGCTTGGCTGGCCGCGCTCATCGGCGTCGGCATCCTGTCGGCGGTCATGTCGACGGCGGATGGGCTGGTCGTCTCCTCGTCGCAGATCGTCGCGAACGACCTTTACCGGCGGACGATCGCGCCGCGCTTCCACTCGCACCTCAGCGACGAGCAGCTCGACCGGCGGGTGCTGGTCATCAGCCGCTGGGCGACCGTCGGGGTCATGGTTGTCTGCGTGGCGATGGCCTGGATGCTGATGGACATGAACATCGCGATCCTGGTCTGGACCGGGAACGGCGGCATGATGGCTGCCTTCGCGGGGCCGCTGGTGCTCGGCGCGCTGTGGAGCGGCGTGACGCGTACCGGCGCCTACACGGGGTTGATCGTGGGCCTCAGTTCCTTCCTGATCCTGCACACCGGAATCATCGATCCGGCCTGGTTCGAGGGCAGCTTCCTGCACCCGGTGTTCTCCTGGCTGCACGGCGAGGCGCCGAACCCGACCTCCTGCGCGGCGCTCGCCGGACTGTTCGCGATGGCTTGCACGGCGGCGGTGTCGCTGGCGACGAAGCCGCTGCCCGCGGCCCATGTGGGGTCGCTGTTCCGGCGCGTGCCGGCGACCGATTGAGCGGCCCGGGAGCCTGCGCCGCAGGCCCCTGGGCGAGGACGGGATGGGCCGAAACACCGAGGCCGCGAGGGGTTTCGGGGCGGTAGTATCCGCCGCCGGAGGAACGCCATGCCGAGGATTGCAGAGGAAGCCATGGACGTCCTGTTCCGGGACGCCCGCAGCCAGAACCGGTGGCTGCCGCGTGAGGTGCCGGGGGAAACCCTGCAGGAACTCCACGACCTGATGAAGTGGGGACCGACGAGCGCGAACTGCTGGCCGCAGCGGGTCGTCTTCACGGTCACCGAAGAGGCCAAGGAGCGGCTGGCTTCGATCGCCATGCCCGGCAACCAGGACAAGATCCTGCAGGCGCCGGCGACCGCGATCCTGGGCTGCGACCTGGCCTTTTTCGAGAGGATGGACGTGCTCTTCGCCCACAATCCGGGCATGGCCGAGATGTTCCGGAACGACGCGGAACTCTCCGAAGTCACGGCGTTTCGCAACGCCACCCTGCAGGGGGCCTACTTCATGCTGGCGGCGCGATCGCTCGGCCTCGACTGCGGTCCGATGTCGGGGTTCGACAGCGCGAAGTGCGATGAGCTGTTCTTCCCCGGCACGACGGTGCGCTCGAACTTCCTCTGCTCGATCGGTTACGGCGATCCCGAAGGCCTGTTCGGACGCTTGCCGCGGCCGGAGTTCGAGGACGTGTGCCGCGTGGAGTAGCTGATCAGCGGCGCCAGAAGGCGGGCAGGAGAAGCGCGGTCACGGCCACGATCTCCAGGCGGCCGAGCCACATCAGGACGATCAGCAGCAGCTTCTCCCAGCCGGCGAAGAAGGCGTAGTCGAGTGACGGACCGGCGGCGCCCATCGCCGGGCCGACGTTCGACAGGCAGGCGAGGGAAGACGACAGCGAGGTCACCATGTCGTTGCCCGCGAGGGCGAGGATGGCGGCGACTCCCAGCCACAGGAAGGCGAAGAGGGTCATGAAGCCGCCCAGGCTGCGCGCCACCTGGTCGCTGATCGTCCTTTTGCCGATCCAGAGCGCCAGAACCCGGCGTGGGTTGAACATGAGATGGACCTCGCGCAGCGCCATCTTCAGCGTCATGACGAGCCGGCCGACCTTGATGCCTCCCGCGGTCGAACCGGCGCAGCCGCCGACGAACATGGCGAGCAGCAGCAGGGTGCGCGACGTGTCGCTCCAGGAGTCGTAGTCCCTGGTCGTGTAGCCGGTCGTCGTCATCAGGGACACGGAGTTGAACGCGGCCTCCCGGAGGGCCTCCAGCAGCGGCAGATCCGTGCCGCGCCAACGGTCCAGGGTGACCAGCGCCACGAGCACGGCGGCGATCGAGGCGTAGGCGCGAAACTCGACGTCCTTGTAGAGCTGGCTGGGCCGCGATCGGACCGCGAAGATCAGGGAGAAGTTGATGCCCGCGATCAGCATGAAAACGATGATCGTCCACTCGATCAACGCGGAGTCGAAGGCGGCGACGCTCGCGTTGTAGGGGGCGAAGCCGCCGATCGACACCGTCGTGAAGGCGTAGCAGAAGGCCTCGTACTGGGTGGCGCCGCCGGCGAGCAGCAGCAGGATGAGGACGATGGTCAGGCCGACGTAGATGCGCCACAGCACGGTCGCCGTCTTCTGCACCTGGGGCTGGAACATGTCCTGGGTGGGCCCCGGCACCTCCAGGCGGTAGAGCAGGCGGGCGCCCGGGCCCAGGCTGGGGAAGAGGGCGACGAACAGGAGCAGGATCCCCATGCCGCCCAGCCACTGCGTGAGGCCGCGCCAGAGCAGGATGCTGGGACTCACCAGCTCGATGTCGGTCAGGATCGAGGCGCCCGTCGTCGTGAATCCGGAGGCGGACTCGAAGAGGGCGGAGGCCGGATCCGCGATCTCGCCGCTCAGCAGGTAGGGGAGAGCGCCGAAGAAGGAGGCCAGGATGTAGGCGCCGACCACCACCAGGGTCGCTTCGCGCCGGTAGATCTTCTCGTGCGGCTTGCCCCACCAGTGGGCGGCCGCACCGGCGAGAGCAGAGACGATCAGCGACCCTCCGAGTGCCGCCGCGGGCCGGTCTTCGCCGTGCCAGATAGCGAACAGGAAGGGGATCAACTGCGCCCCGGCCAGCAGCAGGAGGAGCCGCCCGACCAGACCGGAGACGGCGCGCAGGTTCATCCGGTGCTACGGGGCCTGTTGCCGGCGGTCAGGGAGCCGCGGCCACCGCGGCTTCGGGCAGCGCCAGGGCCAGCAGCTCGTTTTCGAAGTCCGTGCCGCTGAGCGCCATCACGATGTACTGGCGCCCTTCGTGGAGGTAGGTCATCGGCGCGCCGCTGACGCCGGCCGGAAGCTCGGTCTCCCAGACGACGTCGCCGGTCGCCTTGTCGAAGGCCCTGAACTTGCGGCTGCCCGCGCCCTCGGGCTGGACGACCATGACATCCGAGCCGTCGGCCAGGAACACCAGGGTCTTGGTGACCAGCGCGGAGACCCGACCCTGCTGGCCGAGCGGCGGCAGGTTCAGGTGGGCGATCGCGGGGTGATCGCGAGGGCCGTCGCCGTTCGGGACCATCCAGAGGTGCTCGCCCGTGTCGAGGTCGATCGCGGTCAGGCGGCCATAGGGTGGTTTCGTGATCGGCAGGCCGTTCGGCAGGGTCGCCCATTCGTAACCGTCCGCCTCGCTCAGGTCGACCCGGTAGCGAACGTTGGAGCGCGCGGGGTCTGGCGGCGGGCGCAGGCCCAGGATGGCCGGCACGGTGACCGACGGCAGATAGAGCACGTTCGTCTCCGGATCGAGCGCGGCGCCGTTCCAGTTCGTACCGCCGACCGCCCCGGGAACCTGGATCGTCGGTTTCGTGTCCGGGCCCTCGATCAGTGTCGGCGGCTGGAAGATCGGGCCGATCCGGTACCGCGACACGTACTCGAGCGCCATCGCGCGCAGTTCGGGCGTGAAGTCGATCAGGTCGTCGATGGCCAGCCCCTGGAGGTCGTAGGGAAGCGGCCAGGTCGGGTGCGGCTGGGTCGGCCAGGCCTGCTCGCCGGGAACTTCGGAGGGCGGCACGGGCAGTTCGACGATCGGCCAGACCGGCTCGCCGGTTTCCCGGTCGAACACGTAGAGGAACGCCTGCTTCGAGGGCTGCGCGAGCGCCTTGATCGGCTTGCCGTCGACGACGATGTCCGCGAGCACGGGCGCGGCGGGGAAGTCGTAGTCCCAGAGACCGTGGTGCACCGCCTGAAAGTGCCAGCGCAGCTCGCCGGTTTCCGCGTCGAGAGCGACGATCGACTCGGCGAAGAGGCCCTTTCCCGGGCGGTGGCCGCCGTACCAGTCGTTGCTCGGGGTGCTGGTTGCCGCGTAGGCGATGCCCAGTTCCTGATCGCAACTGATCCAGGTCCAGACGTTGGCGGCGCCGGCCTCGGCCGCTTCGGGACTGTCCCAGGTGTCGAATCCGAACTCGCCCGGCTCGGGGATGATGTTGAATCGCCAGCGCAGGGCTCCGGAGCGCGCATCGTAGCCCCGGATCATCCCCGGCGGGTTCTTGCGCCGCGACCAGGCGTCGGACGTCGATTCACCGACCACGATCGAGTCGCCGCACACGACGGGCGCCGAGGTCCAGAAGTACTGGCGGCGCGTCACTCCGCTGCCGACGTCGAGCATGTCGGCCCGTCCGCCGTCTCCGAAGTCAGGGTCGAGGGCGCCGGTGTCCGCGTCGAGGGCGGTCAGCCGGCCGTTGCCGGTGAAGAAGAGCCGCCGCGTGTCTCCGTCGTTCCAGGTCACGCCGCCGCGGACGGCGCCGCGGCCCATGTTCCGCGGCTGTTCGTCCTCGAACGGATCGTAGGTCCAGAGGATCTCGCCGCTCGCCGGATCGAGCGCGGCCGCGGCCAGCCCGGTCGCGACCAGCACCCGCCCGTCGCGCATCATCGGCGTGTTCTGGAAGACGAAGGGCGGAGTGACCCCCTCGTGGCGGGCGGCGATCCCGTAGTCGATCGACTTCCAGCGCCAAGCGATCTCGAGCTGGTGCACGTTGTCGCGGTCGATCTGGTCGAGAGGCGAGTACTTGCTGCTGTGGCTGTCCGCGGCGTAGTTGTGCCACTCGCCGGCTGGCTGTGTTTCGGTGGCGCTGGCCGAGGCCGGCCTCAGGTCCGCGTCTGCCTGGCCGTGGGCCGCGGCCGCGGCGCCGGCCGCGCTCAGCGAAACGGCGACTAGGCGCCGTCGGATCTCGGGGCGCGGGATCATTCGTCGGGTGGCGCCGGGTCGTCGTCCTCCTCATCTTCCCGGTTTCCCAGTGTGTTGACGAACTCCCGCAGTTCTTCCTCGGTCCTCGGCAGTCCCCTGGCGGACGAGCCGAGCGCCTTGCTGAGCGACTCCTGCCAGGTCAGGCGCTCGCCCGGCGTGCCGTCGGGATTCGGCTTCGGATCGAGCCACTCGAGGGAGTAGAGGAAGCCGTCCATGCGGGAGACCGTGTCGTCGTACCACTTGTTCCGGTTCTCGCCGTCCTCGCCCCGGCCGAAGTTGAAGAAGCCGTGGCCCTGGTCGTGGTAGCTGACGAAGTCGCATCGGTTCTTGTGGTCCCGCAGGCCCCGGCAGAACCGGTCCGCCGTGCCGTGGGGCACCGTCTGGTCGGCCTGGCCGTGGAAGAGGATGGTGGGCGGCAGGCCCGTTCTCAGGTGATGGAAGGGGGACATCGACTCCGGCGGCGCCCCGAAGCGCTCTTCGAGCGCCGCGAAACGCTCAAGCTCCTCCTCCGTCGGCATCGGGTCGCCATCGACGGGAGCGAGGACGGTCGCCGGGTTGAACAGGACCAGCGCGTCGGGCACGGGGCTCACGCCGTCGGGATCGGGATCGTGGCCCGGCAGCGTCGCGGTGGCGGCCGCCAGGTGACCCCCGGCCGAGCCCCCGCCGGCGGCGATGCGGTTGGGATCGACGCCGAGCCGGTCCGCGTTCGCGCGCAGCCAGCGGATCGCGCTCTTGGCGTCCTTGACGCATTCGTCCGCCGTCACACCGTGCCGCGTGGCCACGCGGTAGTCGGCGACGGCGGCGACCATGCCCCGTTCCGCGAGGTACTGGCACTGCGGCAGGAACTGTAGCGGGGAACCTGAACGCCAACCGCCGCCGAAGAAGAAGACGATCGCGGGGCGCTGGTCGTCCGCCGTGTGCCCCTCGGGGTTGCAGAAGTACATCTTGAGCTCGACGTCGCCGACGGTGCGGTAGACCTCCGAGGTCGTTCCCTCCATCTCCGGCGGGTAAGGCCGCTGCGGCTTGAGGGAGTTGGCGCCGAGGGCGAAGAGGACGGTGGCGGCCAGCACGGGCGCGAAGCCGGGCGGACGTCGGTTGGGTCGTGTGTTGGTCAAACGGGTCATCGGCGCCTCTCGGTAGGAACTTGGAACGGAGTCTAACGGCGGGCCGTTTCGCGGCTGCCTTCCTCGGCGTCCCCGTCGTCGATGCTCTCGTCCGTGCCGCCGCGGATCCACGTCAGGCGGTACAGGTCGTGCGGTTGCAGTTCGGTCTCCAGGGCACGCCGGATCACCATCGAAGAGCCTGGACGGGCGTCGAAGGCGCCGCGCTCGAGGAAGGCGAAGACGCGCTCGCGGTCCTTGCAGGCGTCGTCCTGTTCGTCGCAGCCGAAGTCGTTGCCGTCCGTGTCGAGCAGGAAGAGGAGCGGGTCGGGCGACACGAACCTGCCCTCCAGGCTGCGGAACGCTCGCCAGAGATCGAGGGAGGGAATCGTCCAGCCGTCTCCCGATTCGGCGAATCCGACCGCCTCGGTGACCGGACCGTCCGGCAGCACGGTGATGACGGCCGGGAACGGATCGAAGACCCGGCGCGAAAGCTCCCGCAGGGTGAAGGCGTCGTCATCCGGAACCTCGAAGATCTCCAGCAGCGGCTCGCCGGCCTCCAGGAGCCGCTCGACCAGCTCGAGTTCGAGATCGCGCAGCACGGGCCGGTCCCGCGGCCGCTCGGGGGCCGCGGGCGGAGCGGTGTTCGGCGCGAGCTCCCGCGGCGGCGCGACGAGCGTCGATTCGGGCAGTTCCTCGCCCCGGGCGGCCGCGAACAGGGCGCGCAGGCATTCGAAGCGGCGGCCCGGGTTCTCGTCCATGTAGCGCCACAACGCCGCGACGCGCCGGTGGTAGCGGGCGGCGTCGACGGCGAAGCCGCGCAGACCGCGCTCGACCGTGTGGGACTCGCCGGCCGTGGCCTGCGTTCCGCCGTCGAACACGAACTCCAGCGAGACAGTCCGAGGCGGCGGCCGCCGGTCGTCCGGCTCCCGCCGTTCGTTGTCCCAGACGGCGAGCGACGGACGGATCGCGGTGTTGGCGAAGAACTCCCGCAGTTCGGCATCCGGGTTCCCGACCAGCGCCCAACGCCGGTAGCTGGTCAGCTCCCTGCCTGCCCGCTCCCACTCGGCGCCGTCGGCGAGCGCCTCGTACAGCCGGTCGAAGCGCAGATGCCAGACGTCGTAGCCGTTCATCAACGCCTCGGTTCGGTCGTTCAACCGCCGCTCGATCGGTGCGTTGCCTTCGGGAACCGTGTGGCGGTGGATCGAGACCTTGGCCTCGAGCCTCACGTAGCCGGTCGTCTCGGGGGGCGGGACACTCTCGTCCTCGGCCGGTTGAGTGTCCTCCGCCGACGGCGGGTAGAACTCGAGGTGCAGGCTCTCGGCCACCGGGTCGTCGGTGCAGCCGGCAAGGGCCATGGCGAGCACCGCCGCGGTCGCTCCGGGGAGCGTGCGACGGATCGCGGCTCCAGGCGCGCGGGACGGGCGGCTGGCGACCATGGTCCTAGTTTGCAACACGCGTAGGATCGACCGTCTTCCCCGCGGACTCGCGTCGAACCGATGAACCTCTTTACCCTGCTCTCGAAGCGTTTCGAGACGGCCCTCGATCATCCCGGCCTGGTGCCAGTTGGCGTTACCGAAGGCGCGAGCGGGCCGGCGTGGACGTACCGCGACCTGGACGAGGCTTCGGCCCGATGCTCGGCTGCGCTGCGCGAGCGCGGCGTCGAGCCCGGGGATCGGGTACTGGTTCAGATCCCGAAGTCGGTCGAGGCTGTCGCGCTGTACCTTGGGGTTCTACGCCGTGGCGCGGTCTACGTGCCATTGAATACGGCCTACACCGAGAGGGAGGTCGCGTTCTTCGTCGACGACGCGTCGCCGCGCGTCGTCGTCGGGGCCGAGGCCGCCGGACGGCAAGCGGTGGGTATCGACGCGCTGTGGGAGGAGGCGCGGTCGGTCGATCCCGATCCGGCGGTCGAACCCCGCGACGACGAGGACCTGGCCGCCATCTGCTACACGTCGGGCACCACCGGGCGCTCCAAGGGAGCGATGATCACCCACGCGACGGTGCTGATGGGTGTGCCCACGTTCTATTCGCGATTGCTCGCCGAGCCGGGTTTCGGCAGTGCCGACTGCGAGAGCATCCGGCTGTTCGTTTCCGGGTCGGCGCCCCTGACGGAAGCCGTCTTCGGTGACTTCGAGGCCCGCACCGGTCACCGGATCCTGGAACGCTACGGCATGACGGAGGCGGGGATGATCACCTCGAACCCGCTCTCCGGGGAGCGGTTGGCCGGCACGGTCGGCTTTCCGCTTCCGGATGTCGAAGTGCGGGCCGTGGGTGAGGACGGCAGCGAAGTGGCAGCCGGTGAAGTCGGCACGCTGGAGACTCGCGGCCCAAATCTGTTCCCGGGCTACTGGGGCCTGCCGGAGAAGACGGCCGAGGAGATGCGCGACGACGGCTTCTTCGTCACCGGCGACCTCGCGAGCGTCGACGGCGAGGGCCGGGTGACCCTGGTCGGCCGAGGCAAGGACCTGATCATCGCCGGCGGCTTCAACGTCTACCCGAAGGAAGTCGAGGACCGGCTCGATGAGGTAGCGGGAGTAGCGGAATCGGCGGTGATCGGCGCGCCGCACACCGACCTGGGCGAGGGCGTGGTCGCCGTGCTGGTCGCCGAAGCCGAGCCCGTGGAAGACGATACGCTCCGCTCCGCGCTCGATGCGGGGCTCGCGCGCTACAAGCACCCGCGCCGCTTCTGCTGGGTCGACGAACTGCCGCGCAACGCGATGGGGAAGGTACGGAAAAACGTGCTGCGCGAGCGGTACCGCGACGCGTACAACCGATGAAGGAGAAAGCTCAATGGCGCAGACGGAAAAGAAGCTCGACGGCAAGGTCGCCCTGGTCACCGGAGCGAGCCGCGGCATCGGCAAGGCGATCGCCGAGCTGTTCGCCGAGCACGGCGCTCGGGTCGCCTGCACGGCACGCACCCTCTCCGAGGGCGGCCACTACCTGGGCGGGTCGCTGGAGGAGACGATCGAGGAGATCCGGGCGGCGGGCGGCGACGCGACCGCCTTCGCCTGCGACGTCTCCGAGTACCCCAACTGCGAGCGCCTGGTGAACAAGGTACGCGATGCGCTCGGGCCGGTCGAGGTGCTGATCAACAACGCTGCCCTGACCTACTTCATCCCGGTCGTGGATTTCCCGATCAACAAGTGGCATCGCTCGACCGCGGTCAACTTCCACGCCCCCTTCTACCTGTCCAAGCTGGTGCTGCCCGAGATGATCGAACGTGGCGCGGGGAGCATCGTCAACGTCTCCTCGGGCGCGGCGATCGGCCCCGGCCGCGGCCCTTACAAGGGTCCGCAGTTCGCGGGCGGCTCGCTGTACGGCGCCGAGAAGGCGGCCCTGGAGCGCTTCACCCAGGGCCTCGCCTCCGAGGTGTACGAGCACGGTGTCTCGGTGACCTGCTACAGCCCGTCCCAGATCGTCCCCACGCCGGGCGTCGTCCACCACCGGCTGATGGAGGGACGCGACCCGAACGAGGCGGAAACCGTCGAGATCATGGCCCAGGCGGCCCTGCTGCTCGCCACCGAGCCGCTCGACCGGGTCACCGGCCGGGTCACCTACAGCCAGGCGATCCTGGAGGAGTTCGGCTGGATCGAGAAGGGGCGGGGACTCGGCACGGAGCGACAGGGCTCCGGCTACAGCATGATCTGACCTACTCCCCGCCCTTCACCGGCCTGCCGGCAGCGATCCACTCCTTCTCGAGCTGGCGCGCTCCCCTGAGCTGGCCCAGCATCGAATAGTTGCCCTCGTGGCAGGCGTACTCGTAGTTGTACTGGTCGGTCCTTGGCCACGGCATCTCGCCGCCGTAGGAGGCTGTGTACTCCTCGTCCTCGACCTCGAACTGGTAGAGCAGCGACTTGCCGTCGACCGGGCTGAAGCGCTCCGTGACCTTCATCGCGCCGCGCGGCACGCCGGCCGACTCTCTGCCGTGCAGCATCTGGGGCGCCGCTTCGCGACGGAAGTTCGTCGTCTCGACGACCAGGGTGTCGCCCTCCCAGCGGCCGATCGAGTCGCCGGAGTAGGACTGGTACGGCGCCGGCGAATGCTCCGCGTCGATTCGCACGACCCGCGTCCAGTGCATCCACTCGATGTGGATCATCAGGTAGTCGTCCGTCTGCACCAGGGTCTTCAGGTTGTTGTAGGAGATCGTGCGGATCGGGATCGAAGCGCCGGGCTGGTAGATGCAGCGCACGCCGAGAACCATCGTCTCCGGGCTGTCGAAGGGCGTGTCGCCCGACTCCAGCCACCAGGCCGTGCCGTCGTCGTTCATCCAGATGAACCGCGGCAGGGCCCCACGGTTCTCTTGGGCCTCTTCCGTCAACGGCGGCATCCGGCCGTTCGGCGGGTTCGTCAGGATCGACGTGCGGTACTTGCCGTCGATCATGAACATCGTGTGGCCCGGATCGAACCAGGCGTAGTTGTAGCTCTGCCGGTCGATGAAGGCGCCCTTCTCCGGCGGCGGCCGATCCGGCGCACTGGCGGCGTCGCCGTCCAGGACGCGCTGACGCTGGTTCGCTTCGACCTCGGCCGCCTCCTCCGGACTGAGGACGAGTTCCTCGCCGCGCTCGGGCCGGCGCTCGAAGGGAGTCAGCGAGCGGATGTCGTAGCGGCCTGCTGCCGTCGATCTGGCGCACGCGGACGTAGTAGTAGTCGCCGGGCCGGACTTCGCCCTGGTCGGTGAAGCTGAACTCCTGGTCGAGGGCCCGCCCCTCGGTCACGATCTGAGCCGAGAGTGCGTCCGTGTGCTCGAGCACCTGGTACTCGCGGCGATCGACCTGGCCTTTCAGGTCGCCGAGCCGGAACCGCGCGGTGTTCGCCGGCAGTTCCTGGGGGATGCGAACGTAGCCGCCCGAGCCGCGGGACTCGGTCGTCGTTTCCATCTCGACGGTGATGACCGTGTCGGCGCTTGCGCCGCGCAACTCGAGAACGAGTGACTTCGGACGCCCACGGGTCGGGAAGTCGAAGTCGATCCGGTTGGGGTCTTCCGCGTTGCGGGCGGTTCGCCAGGTCGCGGGCTGCGTGAACCAGGGATCGTCGTAGTCGACCAGCTCGGCTCCGGCGACCTGGATCGCTCCCCTCCACGGTCGGCCGCCGCGCGGGGGCGTGCGCTCGCCGTGGATCTCGGTCGACGACTCGAAGGTGATCTGCACCCGCGATTCCTCGGACAGAGCGCTCTCCAGGTATCTCCTGGTGTAGACGATCGCTCCGTTCTTGATCACGTCGATCGCGTCGATCGGGGCCGTGCCGCTGACCCGGCAGTCGATCCGGCGCACGGCGGCGTCCTCCTGGCGCGTACCCATGCGGGTGCCGTTGAGACTTGCCTCGAGGAGGATCCGCTCGCCGGTTGTCGCATAGGCGGCCCGGTCGCGGAGCGCGCCGAAGATGGCGTCAGCGTTGTTCTCGGGCGCGTAGACGGCGGCCAGACCGCCCAGTTGACGGTTGCCGGCCCCGGTGTAGCCGGGGTGGCCGTTGTGAGTGTCGGATGCGCCGATGAAGCCGACCTCGAAGCCGTTCCGCAGGTACTTGTTGCCGAACCAGTCGAAGGTGCCGTGGCCGGACTGGATCTCGACCAGTCGCCCCAGGTCGGGGTCGCTGTTCGTCCAGTCGGCGGGCTGGTGGGCGTGGGGGATGACCAGCACGTCGTTGTTGCTGTTCTGAGCGCGCAGCCCCGCGTACAGCTCGTCGAGGAGGGGCGCCTCCTGGTTCGGCACGCGGCTACGGCCGGGCGTGTCGCGGAAGAACACGTTGTGGTGGCCGCCGAGCGGCGAGCGCGAGGTCCATTCGAAGCCGAGGATCGTTGTGAACTCGCCTTCGATCCAGTACTCCTCGACCAGTTCCCGCAGCTTCCGCCACTCGCTGTCGTCCATCCAGATGTCGTGCTCGGAGAGGCTCAGGAAGTCGAGCCGGGCGACGTCGCGGCCGAAGCGGTAGTAGCCGTCCGGCGAGCCCTGGCCCTCGGCGAAAGCGGTGTGGCCGTGAGTTTCGCCCCAGTAGACACGGTGAGCGGGGTCCTCTTCGACGCGGACGGGATTGCTCGTCGCCCGGATCGATCCGTCCTCGTTCCGGACGAAGAAGCGGTAGACGCCGGGTGCGGCGAGATTCACGTTCTTGAGCAGCGAGATGGCCGGACTGCCGGCCTCGATCGTCCGGAACGGCTCGCCGTCCAGCAGCACCTCGAGTGCGGGCATGACGCCGGACGACAGGTTCTTCAACCGGTCCTCGGCGCGGACGGCGAGGGTGAAGGGTTCGCCGGGCGCAACGATCGACGGGGCGACGGCGTTGACGGAGCGAACCTCGTCCCGGCCCAGCACCTCGAAGGAGGGCCATGCGGGTCGCAGCAGATCGCCCGTGCCCTCGATGTCGGCGTAGACGTGCAGGATCACCTGGTCGTTGGAGGTCTCCTGCAGTGCGAATCCTGACCCGCCGCCGGACGTGTCGCCGTAGGTGATGGTGACCGTGTCGCCTTCATCGAGCGACGCACCGCTCAGACGGAACTGCAGCACGGACCGCGGCACGCCGGGGCGAACCCGGCCGCTTCGGTTGCGGAAGTGCATCCCCAGCCAGTCGCCCCACGGCTCGCTGGAGGTCAGCGTCGCGGCCGGTTTCGACGTTTCGACCGTGACGTAGTTCGGGCCGGCCGGGTCCTCGGCCTGGATGCCCGTCCGTGATCCACGCACCAGGAGACCGCCGCCCTCCGCCATGCCGAGCGTGCCCACGGTGTAGGTCAACCGGACCGTCACCCGGTCGCCGGCGCGGAAGGGACCGGGCGGGTCGAGCGTCAGCGTGCCGACCGCCCCCGGGTACTCGTCCTTGATCTGGAACTCCCGGGTGTAGAGGCGGATGAACTCCGGGATCCGCGGCACCGGAATCGTCGCTCCGCCTCCGAGCCCCCGGAGTGAGCGGTTCGCGTTCGCGAGGAGCTGCGGGAAGACGTCGGGGACCGGTCCGCCGGTGAGTGAGTAGGCGTTCGACCACCGCCACAGCGTGTCGAGCCGATCGCTTAGAACGGCGACGTCTTCGGTGCTCTCAGGCGCCTCCAGCTTCAGCGCCTCGACGCGTTGCCGCAGCTCGGGTGTCAGGTAGTCGCCGGAGTCCTGGGTGGTGCAGCCCTGGGCGACCAGCGCCAGGGCGAGCGGAGCGAGGAGCACGGGGTGGGTTGCGAAGCGGCGTCGATTCAACATGGCGAACCCTCGCGGTTTGGCTGCCGGTCTCTCGGATTGGCGGGACTCTCCCCAGTACCATAGCGGGCCGAGATTCCTGGGAGGTCCGCATGACGAAACTCGCTTCAGTGTTCGCGACCGTTGTCGTCCTCGCGACCGTGTTCGCTATCCCGGCCGCGGGGCAGTCTGATGCCCCTTCCTACGATCCGCCGCTCGACATCGGCGTCGTCCTGTACGACGGCGCCGAGCCGCTCGATGTCTTCGGACCGGTCGAGATGTGGCTCAACGCCGGGCCGGGCCTGATCCGTGTCCACCTGATCGCCGACTCCGCGCGTCCAATCGCCCTGACCACGACGACGTATCCGGCCGAGATGGCTCCGAAGGTGGAGGCTCAGTACGGCTACGAAGACGCTCCGCCGCTCGACGTGATCATGGTGCCGGGCGGTATCGGCACACTCCGGGAAGTCGAGAACCGGCAACTGCTGGACTTCGTCGCTGAGCGCGCCGCCGAGGTCCAGCTCACCACCTCCGTCTGCACCGGCTCCGCCATCCTCGCCAAGGCCGGCGTCCTAGACGGCCTGCCGGCGACGGGGAACAAGGCGTTCTTCAGCTACATCGCCGGCTTCGGCCCGGAGACCGAGTGGGTGGAGGAAGCCCGCTGGGTCGATGCCGGCCACGTGATGACCTCCTCCGGCGTCTCCGCCGGCATCGACATGAGTCTGGCGGTCGTCGCCCGCTTCTTCGGTCAGGACGCCGCGCGGATGCTGGCGCAGGCCACCGAGTACGAGTGGAACGAGGACGCGGACCGGGATCCGTTCGTCGGGAACCTGGACTCGGCCATGCCGTATCTGGAAGGTCTGGAGGCGGCGGTCGAGGAATCGTCCGGTTCGGGATTCTGAGCCCGGCCCCTGGCCCCCGGAACGGATAGAAGGCGCGGGCGCTAGGGGTAGGGTGTGATCACGCCGCAGGCCGCTCGGGAACCGCCTGCGCAGCCGGCCGCCTCGCCTTCGGGGCAATAGGTGTCGGGGTTCGTGTGGATGATGAAGGCGCTGCCGTCTTCGTCAAACACGGAGAGCGGCCCGTCGGAGAGCGTCACCCGCGTTGTCGTCACCATGTGGTAGCCGCGGCCCTGGCGGTCCAGGGTCATGTTCGTCAGGTCACCGGCGTGGAACGGGTGGTTGCCGTCCGGGCTGGTGTTCGAGTTGGGGCCGGGGTCGAAGTGCCCGCCCGCGGTGCCACATGGATTGCACGACGCGGTTTCATGGATATGGACCGCGTGCTTGCCTAGCGTGATGCCGGTGTTGGCGTACAGGCGGAGATAGATGTCGACCGCCTTGACGCCTTCGTCCGAAGGCCGTTCCTGTAGATAGCCGAAGCCGACACGGTTCGTCGGAATGTCGCAACTGTAGAGGACGGCCCGTCCGGCCGCCGCCGCACCTGCCGTGGCGGCGGCGAAGTCCTCTTCGAGGTTCTGGGCGGACACGCCGGCGGCTCCGCCGAGCGAGAGCAGGGAGAAGGCGGTGAGCGGAAGGATCGTCGTCTTGCGGCAGTTCGTGCGCATGTGTTTGGGGCTCCTCCAGTAGACATCAAGGCGATGAGTAGAGGTCAAGATGATCCGGGCAGGATTCCCAGTATAGGGCAACGGCGGTTGCTCGGCTCCGTCGGCCGGTTCGTCGCCGTCGCCGCGAGTCATCGTGTCGACCGTGGTCGCGGCGCCCATGTGGCAGACGACGTTCGCTGCGGAGCGGAAGACGTCGGGCACGCGGTCGATCCCCAGGAGGATGGCGAGTCCCGCCAGCGGCACACCCACCACGTCCAGAGCCGGAGCAAGCGACACGATGCTGGCGCTGGGCACCGGAGCGACCGTCATCGCGGCGAGGAAGATCGCCAGCACCGCCGCGGCGATCATCCCCGCGTCGAGCGGCACCCCGTACATGGCGGCCAGGAAGACGAGCGACGCGCTCTGGAACAGCGCGCTGCCGGGACGGTTGATCGACGCCGCCAGCGGCAGGATCAGAGTGTACTTGCGCTCGGAGAGGCCGAGCTTCTTCGCCTCCTGCAGCATCATCGGCAGCGTCCCCACGGACGTTGTCGTGGTGAAGCCCACGGTGTACGTGCCGACGGTTGCCGGAATGAAGCGCCAGGGCGGTACGCCGCCCAGAAACCAGACCAGGGGCAGGAGAACGAGGCCCTTCAGGAGGAAGAGGCCCACCACGACGGCGACGATGAAGACGGCGAGGTTCTGCAGCATCGCCGTCCCGGTCTTCGCGATGACCGGCGCCGCGAGGCCGAAGACGCCCACCGGCGCGGTCCACAGGATCCAGCTCATCAGCTTCGTCAAAGCGTCGCCGAGGGCCTCCGCGAAAGACGTCAGCGTCCGCTGTTTCTCGCTTGGCAGGGCAGTCGTCGCCGCCGCCAGGAGGACGATGAAGATGAGCAGGGAGAGCAGGGCGCCGTCCGCGGCGACCTGGACCGGATTCCGGGGAACCAGGTTGACCAGAAAGTCAACGATGCCAACACCCGCGGCCTCCAGGTTCTCTACGGGCGTAGGCGGCGCCACGGGCGCCGCGAACGTCAGGGCGAAGCCCATGACCCCCATCCCGATCAGGATCGCCGGCAGCGTCGTCGCCCAGAAGAAGCCTACGGCCAGTCCCCCCAGCCGTCCGAGCTTCCGCAGGTCGCCGATCCGTCCCACGCCGACGAAGACGACCGCCGCCACGAGTGGGATGACGACCATCTGAATGGCGCGGAGAAAGATCTGCCCGAGCGGCTCGACCGCGTCGGCGGTCCGCAGCAGTGCCGGCGAACCCGTCGCGGAGGCGGCGATTCCGAGCCCCAGGCCGAGCGCCAGCCCGATGAGAATGGCGCGTGTGTTCACTCAATCAGCCCATTCGTAGGGCGGCAGGTCGAACCTCCGAGCAGTGGCAGCTTCAGAGGTGCAGCCGGATGACCCTGGGAGCGTCCTCCCCGTCGAAGTGGCAGAGCACGGCGTCCCGGACCATCTCCTTCAGGTCCTCCCAGTCGTCGCCTTGCGTGAAGATGCTGTAGCCGAGCGCCTTGGCGTCGTAGCCACCATCAACCGCCTCGGTTACTTCAAAGATGATCTCGGTTGGCCTCATTAGGTTGTTCTCCGGCAGGCATGGAGGCTAGCAGCACGTGGCGAAGGCAGTCGATGGCGTTGGTTCAAGTGTGGAGGTCAGCGGTCGCCGCGGCCCCAGTCCAACAGCGCCATGACTTCCTCGTGCGGCAATCGTTGCTCCCGCGGCCTAAGTGGGAGCGCTGCGGCTACCGGCTGACCGGGCCGTGGACTCGGGAGCGACCAGCTCCCTTACGGCGCCTCAGCCTGATCGTACGCGCGCCTGAACACGGCCTCGGACATCCACCGCTTGAAGCCGTCGTCGTCCATGAACTGCTTGAACAGTTCGGTGTCGTCCTTCATCACGTTCTGCATCACGCGGAGCAGCGCTCTGTCGTGCTCGATGCGGGTGTTCTCGCGATCGGAGTTCCGGCGCGCGTTCCGGAAGGCCGTGTCCGAGGCGACCCTGGCTGGGATGTCGAACGCGATCATCCGCTGCACGCGGTCTTCGTCCGCCCATTCGACGCCGCCGAAGTGATCGTTGAATGCCTTGATGATGTTCGAGAGGTGGTCCAGGTCGGATTCCGGCCGGTAGCCTCCGCCGGCGGGGGGCGTCGGATCGACCTCGGCGTCCTCGTCGGGCAGGAGGATCTTCCGGATCGCCTGCTTCTCGGCCCGGTAGCTGTCCATGTCGACCGCGTCGAGGATGCCCCGCGCCAAGTCCTCCTCCCTCGGCGCCGGGAGCTTCGGGATCAGGAAGTTCAGGAAGATCGACCGCTTCTCCCAGCCGGCGTTCGAGAACGGGAGGATGGAGGAGAGGAAGCCGTAGGCGCGCACGAACGCCTTCGCCTTGCCTTTGAAGTCGACCTGTCCGTCCTCGTCGAGTTCGCTCAGGTAGACCGCGACGCACTGGTCGAGGATCGGGTCGAGGCGGTCGCGCTCGGCGCCGTCCAGATAGCGCTCGACGAACAGGTCGATCCGCTCCGCCGAACAGACCTGCGCCGCGTCGAGGTCGGCCTGCAGGTCGTGCAGCCGGTCGGGGTCCGTCTCGTCCGCCAGGATCGTGCCGCGGTAGTAGTTCGCGAACGAGTCGCGGACGATCTCCGTGTCATTCAGGAAGTCGAGCACGAAGACGTCGTGCTTGCCGGGATGCGCGCGGTTGAGCCGGGACAGGGTCTGCACCGCCTTGATGCCGGCGAGCGTCTTGTCGACGTACATCGTGTGCAGCAGCGGTTCGTCGTAGCCGGTCTGAAACTTGTCCGCGCAGACCAGGAGCCTGTAGGGATGTTCCTGGATCTTCGTCGCGATCTGCCTGGACGGGAAGCCGTTGAGCGAGGCTTCCGTGACCTTCGCGCCGCCGTACTCATGTTCGCCCGAGAAGGCGACGATGGCCCGGTACGGGCTCTTCCTCGCCTCCAGGCAGTCGCGCATGGAGTGGAAGTACTGGATCGCGCGCTGGACGCCGTTCGTGACCACCATGGCCCGCGCCTCGCCGCCGATCCTCCGCGGCGCGGCGACCTGGTCGTGAAAGTGGTCGACCATGATCTCGGCCTTGAGCCGGATGGCGTGGTCGTGCCCTTCGACGAAGCGCCGCAGTTTCCGCTGCGCTTTCTTGACGTCGAACTCCGGGTCGTCCTCGACGCTCTTCGCCAGCCGGTAGTAGCTCCTGACCGGCGTGTAGTGCTTCAGCACGTCGAGAATGAAGCCCTCCTCGATCGCCTGCTTCATCGAATAGGTGTGGAAGGCGCGACGCTTGACGGCGCCGTCGGGTTGCCGTTCGGGAACGCCGAAGAGCTCCAGCGTCTTGTTCTTGGGGGTGGCGGTGAAGGCGAAGTAGCTGGCGTTCGGCAGGAGCTTGCGCGACTCCATCAGGCGGTTGATCCGGTCCTCGTAGGTTTCCTCCTCGGCGCGGGCGCCGGCTTCGGAGAGGGCGCCCGAGACCGCGGCGCTCGTCCGGCCGCCTTGGCTGGAGTGGGCCTCGTCGATGACGATCGCGAACCGGCGTCCGCGCTGGTCGTCGCCGATGGCGTCCAGGACGTGGGGGAACTTCTGGATCGTCGTGATGACGATCTTCTTGCCGCCCTCGAGGAACTGGCGGAGGTCCGCCGAGCTGTCGGCGTGGCCGACGGTTGCCGCGACTTGGGCGTACTGCTTGATCGTGTCCCTGATCTGGCGGTCGAGGATGACACGGTCGGTGACGACGACGATGGAGTCGAAGACCGTGCCGCCGCCGCTCCGGCTCTGCACGGCCGGGCTGCCGCCGCGCCTCTTCAGCCCGATCAGCCGGTGCGCCAGCCAGGCGATCGAGTAGCTCTTGCCGCTGCCGGCCGAGTGCTGAGTCAGGTAGCGCCTGCCGGCGCCGTACTCGGCCGCGTCGGCCAGGAGCCGGCGGACGACGTCGAGTTGGTGGTACCGCGGCCAGATCTGGGTCTTCTTCGTCCGGCCCGTCTTATCGTCCTTCGATTCGATGATCTGGGCGTAGTTTTCGATGATCTCCGTCAGGCTCTCGCGAGTCAGAATCTCGCGCCACAGGTAGTCCGCGGCCAGACCGTCCGGGTTGGGCGGGTTGCCGGCGCCGTCGTTCCATCCTCGGTTGAACGGCAGGAACCAGGACGCCTTGCCCCGCAGATGCGTGCAGAAGCGCACCTCCCGCTCGTCCGCCGCGAAGTGGACGATGCAGCGGCCGAACTCGAACAGCTTCTCCCGCGGATTGCGGTCCTTCCGGTACTGCTCGATGGCGTCGCTGACCGTCTGCTTCGTCAGGCTGTTCTTCAACTCGAACGTGATGACCGGCAGGCCGTTGATGAACAGCGCCAGGTCGAGCGCCAGTTGGGCCCGGTCTCCGCTGTAGCGGAGCTGCCGTGTGACCGTGAAGCGGTTCAGGCCGAAGCGTTGTTGCGCCACCTCGTTGCCCTCCGACGGCGTGCCGTAGAACAGCTCCAGCTCGTGCGCGCCGTGCCCGAGGCCCTTCCGCAGCACGTCGACGGTGCCGCGCTTCGCGATCTCGCCTTGCAGCCGCGCGAGGAACTTCCGCCGCGCCGGCCCGTCCTCGTCCAGGGCCAGACCGTCCGCCGCGTCGGGCTGGGTGGCGCGGAGGAAGGCCGAGAGCTGGGCGAGGTCTACGCAGTGGTTCCGGTCGTAGTCGCGGGGGTCGCCGGCGGTCCAGCCGACAGAGGCGGGACTCGGCTCGGTCGGGTGAGGGACTTCGCCGGGCTTCGCCGGATCGCAGGGGTGCCCGGTGAGGGCCGTGCAGATGAGGCGCTCGAGGCCGCGTTCGGTCGTGTCGGTGGTCACGTCTCGCCCGAGGGCTCGGCGGGCGGCGGGCCTTCCTTCTCCGCGGCCGCCTTGGCTTCGGCTCGGGCCCGGTCGCGGTCGTAGAGGGCTTCCCGCGGGAGACGGTCGGAGGCGCTGAAGCCCGGGCTGGTCCTGCGGATGTCCTCGATCACTTCGCGGAGCTTGCGTGCACGCCGTTCCCGCTCCGTTTCGGTCGACGAATCGCCAGAGGACCGGTCGGTCCGTGCTCGCTCAGCCGCCACGCCCTGCCGCCTCGCGGCGCTTCCCCAGCATGTTCTGGTACACGCTGTCAGAAGTCGCCTTGACGTCCTCGGTGATGTCCAGCAGCGACTCGTCCTGGCCGTCGTAGGCCCGGAGAGAACCTGCTGCGTCGCGGATGGCGCTGCGCGCTTGCAGAAGGGACACAAGGAAGCGCCGGTCCATTGGTTCGGTGGCCGCGTGCGCTTGACGCAGGGCGTATCCCGCTGCCAGCAGTTCCCGTGCTTCGGCGTGCGGAAGGACTTCTCCGAGCTGCTTGATGTCGGGATTCACCGTGCGGACCGCAGGCGGTACGTTGCCTTCCGTCGAGCCGTAGATCCAGAGGAGCACGTCTCGAAGGCAGTCCAGCTTCTCGGCGGGGACGGGGTCGGGTCGCGGTTCGTCCGGCGGCCAGGGTTGCGCCAGCCCGAGGTGCTCCAGGTACTGCGAATGCGAAAGGGCGACGTACAGATGGGCGAAGCTGAACTTCGGCGTGTAGCGGTCCTCGATGTCGAACAGGTCCTCCCTGACTGCCTGCTCCAGCACGTAGACCGCAGACACCATCCGCTTGATCGTGCCGTGGCCGTCGCCGAGCGCGCTGGCGATCCGGTCGATGCCGACTTCCCCTTCCCGGTACCAGTCCGCCGCGAACCGTGCCTTGGCGTAGGCGCTCCACTTGGCGGCGCCGTTGATGTGCTTGAAGCCGATGAAGGGCCGTGTCCCCTCGCGGCTTGCTACCTGGTAGACCGTCACGTGTTCGAACGTCGGGCGGACGGCGTCCGTGAACTCAGGAATCGTGATCGTGATCTGCTTCAAGGAAGCGATCCTGCGCACCAAGTCCGGCTCGCGCAGAAGGCGAAGCGTTGCGAGGCGTCGGTTCCCTTCGAGGACGACCAGGGCGTCGCCTTCTGGCGCCGCCACCGCGACAAGCGGCTCGATGTCTAGGTAGCCGTTGGTCGAGATCGAGTGCAGGAGCTCGCCGAGTTGCGCCGAGCTGTGCAGCTGCGCGATGATCGCCTCTTCGGTGGCACCCGTGGTTGAGTCGACAAGCCGTGGGTTGTGGCGGTCGAGGCGGAGTTGCTCGACGGGCACCTTTCGGGTCGTCCCGACTTCTGACTGCACGTCGTCCATGACGGGGGCTATCTTAGACGGAGGGCAGCTACACTCGGTTGCTGGCTCACGCAGAGTCGCCGTGCCGGCCCGCCGTCACGACGAAGGCGGCTCGGCGAACGGATTGACCACCCGCACGCCGTCGTAGTCTTGGTGGTGGCTCAGATCTTCAGAGTAGACCTCCGGGCAGTTGCAGGCGCGTGCTGCGGCGAGGATCGCGCCACCCCAGTACGCGACGCCATAGCGACGACTGAGTCTCACAGCGTCCCGGAAGATGCCGACGGTCATCGGTTGCACGCGAAACTCCAGGATCGGTTCGAGAAACGCCAGGGCCTCCGTAGGAGACAGGCGCGACTTGCGGGTTGGTCGCGTGGCTTGATGGTAGAACTCCTGCAGGACCTGGACGGACACGACGAGACCGCTCTCGGTCAGAGTGCGGATCGCCGCGTCACGCTTCCTTGCCTCCGCGGGACTGCTGGCGGCAGCGTAAAGGAGGATGTTCGTGTCGACGAAGCGGTCCGGCATCAGGCGGACGTGGCGCCTTCGTTGGGACTGTCGGTCCCGGCGGCTTCGGCTCGTGCCCGGTCGCGGTCGTACAACTCCGAGCGCGGAAGGTTCTCGGCCATATCGAGTCCGATCCCCCGTCGTTTGAAGTCCCTTGTCACCTTATGCAGAAGCCGCCGCCGCCGCTCGAGCGGCGTCTCACCGGAGTGGCTGCCCGGGGACTTCGCGGCCGGTGTTCCGAGGCGGTTCCTCACCGGCACCCTCTCCCATCCGGAACTGTCGAGCGTTGACGCCGAGTCCGCTCTGTCCGCCGACGTGACGGGGAATGCGCTGATCACGCCGTTCTTCCTGACAACGTCGTCGAGAGAGCCGGTCTCGGCGCAGCGCTTGAAGAAGCCAGCGAGCGCCTTCCAGAGCATCGCTCGCGCCTCGGTCTCCGTAACGCCGGACCCTTCAACCTCCAATCCTGGACATTCGGCGAGCCAGGAGTTTCCTTCCCGGTGTACTTCCGTCCGGACCGTCACGACCCCCTCAAAGCCGGCGGGAATCATCGCGTCTCTCCAGACAGCAGACGCCATCGGACCCCTCCGGTGGCCTGGACTCTCTCGACGGGGCCGCCTTCACGCATGTGCTTTGTCAGTTGGTGGGACACGACGCGCGCGGGGTTCTTCGAGTTCGTCCTCCACCCGCCGCCGACGATGGCGTCGGTGATCTCCTTCAAAGTTCTGGCGCCCTCCGCGCGGCGCAGGTACCTCAATGACGCCTCAAGCGGCGACAGCTCGGCATAGATCGGATACGGCAACGCGTGCCAACGTTGCTCCGCCTCGTCGAGTTCCCATTGAATCGTTCTGTTGTACTTGGCAACCGATCTCCAGTCGACACCCAGGTAGTCAAGCACTCTCAGCGTGAGAATGGCCTTGGCCTTTCTCAGCACTTTCGACAAGGAGAGGATGTCGTCGTCCAACGCGACGCCACCGTGGCTCCAGGGATGACGTACGCCAAGCAGCTTCGTGGAGACTTGGCACTTCCCGTTCGAGGACGGCGTCGAGACCTCTCGCTCAATCGGGTCGAACATGCGCCGGACCCTCTCACCCGTGGATCGTCCGTTCAGTATGGCTCTGATGGTTCCCGAGTAGACGCTGCCCCAGCCATGCTCCTCGAGAACTTGGTGGATCGTCTCCTGTGCCGTTGTCGGGAGCGGCTCGTAGGGGTTGTCGGCTTCTTCCAGAATCTGGCTGTACCACAGTTCTCCGGCGCCGCAGGCGGACACGATCCGGGTGTCGAGAAACGTGCTGGTGTCCATCAAGCTGTCCAGACGAAGGAGAGTGCCTTGCGCGGCGCGGGGAATCTCCAACCACCTGCGCAGCACCGCGGCGGGGTCGCCGACGACGCCCGCCTCCTTCGGGTCCGCCGTGAATAGCGCGTCGTACTGGACTTGGCTGGGGCGGTACGGTCGTTCGCTGCCTCGTCGCATTCCCTGCGTCACGACCTCGACGCTCTGGCCGTTCACCTCGACCATGAGTTGCCGGATCGCGCACGAGCGATCGAGGGAGAACCGAAGGAACAGATGAGCGTGGTGAACACCGTACCTTGCCTGGTCCCACGGGGCTTCTCGATCCAGGTGCAACACCGCGTAGCCGGACTCCGCGACTTCATAGGCGTTGCCCTTCTCCGTGCTGAACCCCGCCAGAAGGCCCATCGTCATTTGCGCGCTTCCCAATCCGTCGAGATCGGCCGCGGTGGTCACCGAGACCGAGGGTGGACGGAAGCTCTCGTAGCTGGAAGGGCCGGGGCCACCGGGATTCAGCCAGCCTTCGATGCCTTCGGCAACCCAACTGATCCGGCTGCACAGGAGTTCCTGGTCCGGTGCCAGGGCCACTCCTATGTAGGCGCTGTTGACGGTAAACACGACTTGTCGTGGCTGCTGCAGCACGCCGACCGTCAGGAGGTGGCAGTCGTCGAGTGTGACCTCGGCGTCCGTGACAGTTCGGCCGGAGACGGTCTTGCCGGAGACAACGCCGCTCAGGCGGCCGTGAGCCCCGTTGAGGTACCACGGGAGCGGCACGCTTGGAAGTGGCATGTCCAGGGCTTCGCCAGGGGAGCGGTAGTTCTGGTCCTGATTGATGACCTCAAGCTGCATTTCGCCGCTGGGTTCCATCGTCAGTCTGCCGGGGAGTTTCTCCGTGTCCTCGCCGGGGGGCCAGAACCAGCCGAGGAGTTCTTGAGACTTGGTGCCGGTGCGTGACATGGGCGGGTAGAAGCAGAAGTGAGTGCTCGTGCTTGGAGGAGTGCTTGTGCCTGCCGACTCAACCGCGATGCGCGCTGAAGGCGTCTGGCGGGACCTGCCGAAACGAGTAAAGGGACGCTCGCTGCAACCGCCCGGAGAGGCAAAGGAGAACCTCTGCCGGCTGGAGCGCGCTTCGGGGACGCGACCGCCGTTGCTTGTGCGCCGGTGGGTCTGGGTGCCGAGGCATCATCTGGTCGGCCATCGCGGCTCTGATTCTGCTTCTATGGGGTGAGGCTGTGCTCAAGCTGAAGCGGGCCTGTCACCGCTCCGGCAGCGTCGTCGTCGCTTCGCGCACGTCGAGCTTTCCGGTAACCACATCGGCAATCAGGCGTTCGCGCCACTCCCGAAGAACGGCGGCCTGTCGGCGGGCACGGGCGGTGGCTGCGGTCGTCGTGGTCGTGACGTGGTGAACGAAACGTGAGATGGCGGTCTGCTCGGCCTCGGGAGGGATGGCTATCGGTAGATCTCGCCAGCGCTCGGTTGGAAGCCTGCGAGTCCCGTGCCCTGCTTCGTCGATCAGGGGAAAGAGGCCGTCATGAGCGCAATCGAGCAACGACGCCATGTAGGTTGCGTTGAGCGCCGCGCGGGGTCGCAGGGCCTTCATGTCCTGGTTGATCGTCACCGGTGCCGTCGTCCTGGCGATGGGCACTCTGCGGGCGAGGATCATCCCGCGGACCACCATGAGCACGGCGGGAGGTTGTATCAACCGAAGTGGGGTTTCGGCGAGCGCGGCCTCCGTGACCCGCAGGCGCGAATCGTGGATCACCATCGTCTTCATGTCCTTCGGAGTGACCCATGGAACATCGCCGTTCCAGAAGCGACGGTCTTCCATTCTGGGCGTCATTCCTCCCGAGATGGAGGCGCATTGCCGGATCTTCCTCACCTTCCAATGGGCCGGCTTGTGGCCCAACCACTCCGCGCCGGAGTCCTTGTAGGCCGGATAGGGCCGGCCGGTGCGCACATCGATCCGGCCGGTTACGGCCTGATCAATGACGGCCTGCTTCTGCTCCTCCAGCGTCGCGATCAGCTTCTCCTTGGCTCGGATGTACCGCCGGATGCGCCGGTCGAGGTAGTCGAGGAACCGAACGATTGCAGTCTGTTCTTCCGGCGGGGGAATCGCGACAGGTACTGCCGACAACCTCGTTTCGGCGATTGCCGGGTATGCGACGCCCACCGACTGGGCCATGACACAGTCGGTGAAGGGCTGGCTGCGGCACAGATGGCCGACGAAGGCGGGCTCGGTTTGCGCTCGGGGGGTAAGGACTGCAAAACCGGTTGAGGCGACAAGGTCGGTTCCTCTCGCCGCCACGTGCCAGACTGCCTTCAGGTACGTTCTCACGGTGGAGACGATGGTGTCTCCGTTACGAAGGACACGCCTCGCTCTCGACGGAGAAGCGCCGAACCTCATGCGTACCGGTTCGCGAACCAGGACTCCTGTCTGGACTGCGCCAATGTCGATGTAGTGGAACTCGTAGTCGGGGTCGGTGTCCTCCGGGAGAACGGTCTGGTTCACCCGGAGCCAGTCCTTGATGCGCCGCACCTCCCAGTGCGCAGGCACATCCCCGAGCCACTCCACGCCGGAGGCCCTGGTCTCCACGTATGCGGGCAGATTTGGGACGTTTGGGACCGTCGCCGCGTCGCCTTCAAGAAGCGGACCCGGTTGCATCACTACGCCGTCGCCGAGAGTCCGGGCGGTTGAAGTGGCGCGGTGTGGCGGGCTGCCACTCGCGACCGGCTCACGAGATCGCCCCCTTTCGTCGCGCCGGCTGGCCCAGCATCGCTACCCCTCCTGCGGCGCGTTACCCGAACGCGGGCCGCGAGTCCCGTTCCGCGTAGGGAGGGCGGGTCGACTTGCAACCGCGCACTTCCGCCGTGAGTCTCCCGCTGCAGCAGCCACGCTTGGCCGTTCAAGTTCCTACGTTCCGGGGTCCGGAGGCGAGACGCCGAACTCGCTCGGCTTGACCTTGCGCGAACGCTCCCACACACGGCGGAGGATGGGGTCCGTGATCTCCAGGTTGTTCAGCCAGTCCACCCGCTCCTCGGGAGTCATGGCGTTCAGTTTCCGACTGATCCGGTCCCTCTGCTCGCGCTGGAAGGCGACGCAGTCGAAGCTCTTGTCGTTCGGGTCGCGAAAGTTCTCGCCCAGGATGGCCGGGGGCACGTACATCTCGACCCGGGGATGACCGAGTTCCCGGTTGACGGCGTTGAACCTGGGCCTGCGGTAGAAGTTCAGTAGGTGCTTGTGGTTCCAGTTCGCAAGCGTGTCGACGTTTGCGAGCGTGGCGAAGGCGACGTGCAGGCCGACGGAGCGCACGGCCGCGTCCACCGTGCCCGCCTCGACGTAACGGTCGGCGAGTTCCTCGGCTGCTGCCGACGGTTCCAGGAACTCCGAGTGCTCTTGCGGCACCGTGCCCGGCAGGCCTCTCGCGGCCTCGGTCGCCGCGTCCAACTCGCCCGCGACCGCACCCGACAGGACGAGGGTCATGTCGCCGGCACGGAACCGTTCGAGCAGCTCCCGGGACGACTCCCTGATCCAGTACCTCGCGTCCTCGCAGGCGGAGAACACGGAGGTGTCCACGTACACGCGGTACGGCCGTCGCTCGGACGAAGCGGAGGACATGGGTGTGGCGACTCTCAGCGCCTACAGGTTGTCGCTTCGCGCTGAGGCGCCCTCCGGCTCGGCCGGAGCGACGTGAGTGCCGTCGGTCATGCCGAGTGGCGGCGACCCTGGGAGAGTTGGTCCCGTGCGCTGGCATCGCGAGCCCGCAGGCGCTCGACCAAACGCCGTAGCTTCGGGTCTGTCGGCAGGTAGCTGCGCATCCAGGCGCCGATTTCCTCGCCGGACATGTTCTCGAACTTCTTCCCGAGCTTCTTCCGTTGGGCGCGCTGAAAGGCGACGCAGTCGAAGCTCTTTCCTCGGGCACGGTGTCGAGCACTTCCCTGACCCGCTTCGGGGCGTCGTTCAGTTCGTCTATCGTGAAGGGCGAGATCACGAGGCTCAATTCGCCTCGCCGGAAGCGCTCGAAGAGTCGCCGAGACGGCTCCCGAAACTCGTCCTCCTCGCAGCCGCCGAAGACGGAGGTGTCGACGTACACGCGGCGTGTCCTAGCCTCGGGCCGACCGGGCGCCATGCCGCCCATGATCTCGGCCAGCAGGCCCTCGGTCTGCGTCTCCAGCGCCAGGATGTCGGCCTGGATCTCCGCCAGGGGCCGCATCGGTTCGGGCTTGTAGAAGTAGCGGTTGAAGCTGATCTCGTAGCCGGTCTTCACGGTCTCGGGGTTGTACCACGCGTCGGGTGCCCAGGGCAGGACCTCGCGCCGCAGGAAGGCCTCGATGCCGCCGTCCTCCTGGAGCGGGATCTGCTCGGTATCCCGCAGACTCGTGTCCGGCTCGTACTCGACGACGGCCGTCCGGCCGTCGACCTTCGCCTCGAACAGGCCGCGCAGCGGGTCGGCGGCGACTCCCCGCTGGTGGACCTTCCGGATCACCGGCGGCGCCTCGTCGGCGCGGACGCCGGAGGCCTTGAGTTCGCGGATCTCGGCAGCCTTGTAAGCGCGGCCTCCGTCGATTCCCTCGATGCGTAGCGGCCGCTCGACGGTGACCTTCCAGTAGCCGAAGGCTTCGTTGTCGAAGACCTTGCTCTCTTCGGTCTCCTCGAAGGCGAGGAAGACGTCGCAGATGCGGCCGATGTCCTCCGCGCCGAGTTCGCAGTTCTTCTTGCCGAGGTTCTTGCGGAGCGGCTGGAACCGCTTCGTGGCGTCGATGAGCTGCACCCTGCCCTGGCGATGCTCCGGCTTCCGGTTCGTCAGCACCCAGACGTAGGTGGCGATGCCGGTGTTGTAGAACATGTTGAGCGGCAGAGCGACGACGGCCTCCAGCCAGTCGTTCTCGATGATCCAGCGGCGGATGTTGCTCTCGCCCTGGCCCGCGTCGCCGGTGAACAGGGAACTGCCGTTGTGGACCTCGGCGACCCGGCTGCCGAGCGGCGTGCTCCGCTTCATCTTGGCGAGCTTGTTGGCCAGGAACAGCATCTGGCCGTCGCTGCTGCGGGTGACGAGGGAGTACTCCGGGTCGCCGCCGTGCTCGATCAGGAAGCGCGGGTCGCGCATGTCCTTCTTGCCGCCCATGCGGGCGAGATCCGTCTTCCAGCTCTTGCCGTAGGGCGGGTTGGAGAGCATGAAGTCGAACTCGCGGGCCGGGAAGGCGTCGTTCGAGAGCGTGGAGTGCTCCGGTCCGCCGACGATGTTGTCGGCCGCTTGGCCCTCGCCCTTGAGCAACAGGTCGGCCTTGCAGATGGCGTAGGTCTCGGCGTTGATCTCCTGGCCGAAGAGGTGCGTGGAGACCTCCTTGCCGCGCTCGGCGGCGAGTCCCTGGAGCACGTCTTCGGCCACCGTGAGGATGCCGCCGGTGCCGCAGGCGCCGTCGTAGAGGGTGTAGGTGGCGGACCGGAGCCGGTCGGCCACGGGCAGGAAGACGAGGTTCGCCATCAGCTTGACCGCGTCGCGCGGAGTGAAGTGTTCGCCGGCCTCCTCGTTGTTCTCCTCGTTGAAGCGGCGGATCAGCTCCTCGAAGATCGAGCCCATGCCGTGGTTGTCGAGGCCTGGGTGCTTCACGGCGCCGTCGCCGTTCATCATCGGTTTGGGCCCCAGGTTGATGTCGGGCGAGGTGAGCTTCTCGATCAGCGTGCCGAGTGCGTCGGCCCTTGAGAGCCGCGGGATCTGATTGCGGAACTCGAAGTTGTCGAGGATGTCCTGGACGTTCGGAGAGAAGCCGTCGAGCCAGGCCTCGAAGTCGGCCCGGAGCCGCTGCCGGCCGGCGCGGGCGCGCAGGTCGCGCAAGGTGTAGTTCACCTGCATGACGTGCTGCTTGCGCGGTTCCAGTACCGCGTCGAGCCGTCGCAGCAGGGTCATCGGCAGGATGACGTCGCGGTACTTCCCGCGGACGTAGAGGTCGCGGAGCACGTCGTCGGCGATGCCCCAGATGTAGCCCGCGACCCAGTTCAGGGAGGCATTGTCCACCTCAGGTTTCCCACTCGGCCGGCGCCGCCTCAAGCCCGAGGGCGGCGGCGTTCGAGCGAATGCGACGGTCGAAGGTGAGGACCCGCAACTCCGTCCGGAACTCGCGGACCCGGAGCGCGGTGGCCAGATGCAGTGCATCCAGGGTGCGGAGCGGTTCCCTTGGGAAGGGTTGTCGCGCGCGGTCCACGATGACGGCGCTGATCCGGAACACGCTCCACGAAGCCGTCGCTGCTTCGAGACGCGCGCGCGCCGCTTCAGAGCGCCGGGCGTTCAGGCGGCCGGCCGCTTTCGCTTGGTGGATGCCGCGTTCGCACTCGAGGATCGTCAACTCCGAGGCGAAGATTGCAGTCGCGGAGTCAAGGAGACGGAGCGCTTCCTCCCCGGACGGTTCTCCAAACAACCAGGAAAGGACCGCGCTGGTCTCGGCGTAGAGCGTCACCTCTCGCCGCGAACCGCGTCCAGGAGCGCCATCACTTCATCGTCCGGCCACCTCTCCTCCTTGGGCGGGCGCGTGTAGACCGCCGCCGAGTTCGGTCGCTTGGCTAGACGGACTTCCCCCGCCCGCGCCAGACGCAACAGTGCGTCGTCCGGGTCCAGGCCGTGCGGCGCGTGAGGCACCAGGTCGGCGACCGGTGCGCCGCGGCTGGTGACGGTGACCCGCTCGCCGGACTGGGCCATGCGCACGTATTCGCTGAGGCGGTTCTTCAATACGCGGATGCCGACGGTCGTCATGGGATCAATGTAGCTTCAACGGGGCCACACTGCAAGCGGGCCGACGATCTCCGGTCTCGCGGAGTCGCTGTCGGAGGGTTCGATGAGGCTATCGCCGGCTGCCGCGGAAGGCGCCGTCGGGGTTCCCGGGCTTACGCCCACAAACCTCGAATGACCTCGCCCTTCACGAGTTCCCTCGGCTGGTCCAGGTGATTCAGAATCTCCATCGCGGGATCGATCCCCAGCGTGTGGTACACGGTCGCCAGCAGGTCGTTCGGGTGGACGGGCTTCTCGCGGGGGGCGGAGCCGGTCTCGTCGGACTCGCCGTAGAGCTGGCCGCGGGAGACGCCGGCGCCGGCGACCAGGGCGGTGTAGCAGTAGGGCCAGTGGTCGCGGCCGTCCGGGGAGTTGCTGTTGCCGGAGGTGCTGACGCCGAGGCGCGGTGAGCGGCCGAACTCGCCGACGGCGACGACGAGCGTCTCGTCGAGCAGGCCGCGGTCGTCCATGTCGGAGAGCAGCGCCGAGAGCGCGCGGTCGAGGACGGGGCAGTGCAGGTTCTTGAGCGGGGCGAAGTTGGCGGCGTGGGTGTCCCAGGAGTCGACTTCGGGGTTGCCGTTGGCGACCGCGGGCCAGTTGAGCTGAACGAAGCGGGTGCCGGCTTCGATCAGCCGCCGCGCCATCAGGGCGCCCTGGCCGAAGGTGTTCTTGCCGTAGCGCTCCCGCGTCTCGTCGCTCTCGTTCGAGAGGTCGAACGCCTGGCGCGCCTTGCCGGAGAGGACCAGGTCGTAGGCCTTCTCGTAGTACTCGTCGAGGGCGGAGTCGGCGACCGCCTTCTCGAGTTCGGGCAGCGAGGCGTTCAGGCCCTTGCGAAGCTCGAAGCGGCCGGCGAGGCGTTCGGGCGAGGTCTCCTCGCGCAGTTCCAGGTCGCTGAGTTCGATCGGCTGGTTCGGGTCCTGATAGAGACGGTACGGGTCGTAGGCCTTGCCGAGGAAGCCGGCGGCGCCGCCCTTGCCGATCACGTTCGATTCCTGGAGCGGCCGCGGCATCTCGACGAAGGGGAGCATCGCGTCGTCGAGCGGTCTGAGCCTGGAGACGTGGGAGCCGGCGGTCGGAAAATCGGCCGGGGTCGGCGGCTCGAGCTGGCCGGAGGGCGAGACGCGGTCGGGCGGGTAGCCGGTCAGCATCTGGTAGATCGCCGCGGTGTGGTTGAAGAGCCCCTTCGGGGTGTAGCTCATCGAGCGGATCAGGGTGCACTTGTCGACCTGCTCGGCGAGCATCGGCATCGTTTCGGAGAGCCGGATGCCGTCGACCTTCGTGTCGATGGCGCCGAACTCGCCGCGGATGTTGGACGGCGCGTCCGGTTTCGGATCCCAGATGTCGATGTGGCTGGGGCCGCCCTGCAGGAAGAGCAGGATGACGGACTTCGCGCTGCCGAAGCCCTTGCCGCCGGCGAAGGTGTCCACCGCCGCGGTCGCGGCGTGGGCGTCACGGAGCGCCAGGGTCTGGCTGAGGGAGATGCCGAAGATGCCGAGCGAGCCGACGCGGAGGAACTCCCGCCGGGTCGGGCCGTCGCAGGTGTGGCCGGACTGTCCTGGGATGACGAGCATGATTCAGCTCCTTTGGCTGGGTGACTGGCTCGCCGCTTCGCGGCGTCGCGCTTGGTGCCGGCCAGATGGCCGGCGCACCGACAGTCGGGTGGCTCTCCGGTTGGAGTCTCCTACGAGTTGAAGAGAAAGGCGTTCGAGTTGAGAAGCGCCCACATGAGATCCTGGGCGGCGGCGGTGCGGCTGCCGGCGGCCTTGAAGTGACCCTCGGCGAGCACGGATTCATCGTCGGTGGGGTAGCGGCCGAGGGTGGCGAGGTAGAGCTCGGCGATCAGCTCCTCGTTGTCCAGCCCTCCGAGGACGAGGTTCGCCACGCGGCCCTCGGGGTCGGCGATCGCGTCGGCGATGACGGAGCCGTTCAGCAGGCTCAGCGCCTGCGGCAGGCTCATCTCCGTCTTCCGCTCGCACTCGCAGGCGGTCTCGCGGTCCGGCTTGCCGAACAGGTCGAGGAAGCCCTCGATGCCCATGCTCGCCGTCATCACGTGCGGATCCGGGAGCGCCGTGGCGTCGAAATCCTCGGGCAGGGTGTCGATCTCGAAGCGGGAACCGGTGGCGCGGGCGACGGCGTCGGCCAGTTGCTCGGCGCTGAGCCGCCGCGGTTCGTGGCGAGAGAAGTTGATCCGGTCGTCCTGGTTCCACTCGTTCGTCCGGAAGGACGACTGGTAGGTCCGCGAGGTGGCGATCGTCCGCATCAGGTGGCGGAGGTCGAAGTCGTTCTCGATCAGGTCCGCCGTCAACGCGTTGAGAAGATCCGCGTTCACCGGCTGGTTCGACGCGCGGATGTCGTCGACCGGGTCGATGATGCCGCGGCCCATGAAGTAGCTCCAGACGCGGTTCGCGATCGCGGGGGCGAACCAGGGGTTGTTCGGCGACGTCAGCCAGTCGGCCAGCGCGGCCCGGCGTCCGGCGCCGTTGCCCGGTTCCGGCGCGCCCTCGACCGGCACCAGGTACCTGGGCGGCACGACCGCGTTCGTCTTCGGGTGCAACTGCTCGTTGTCCCGGCGCTTGTCGAAGACGATCTCCTCGCCGGTGCGGAAGCCCGGGCGGACGCCGAGGCCGGCGAAGAACGCGGTCATCTCGTAGTACTGGTTCTGGGTCCAGCGCTCGAAGGGGTGGTCGTGGCACTGGGCGCAGACCATCCGCACGCCCATGAAGAGCTGGGTCGTGGTCTCCATCGCTTCCTTCGGATCGCGGGCGGCGCGGTAGTAGCTGGCGGCCGGTTGATCGAGGGTGCTGCCGGAAGCGGTGACCAGTTCGCGGACGAGCCGGTCGTAGGGCCGGTTCTCCTCGATCGCTTCGCGCAGCCAGCCGCGGAAGGTGAGCATGCCCTTGTAGCTCATGAACTTCCGGTTGCTGCGCAGAAGATCGCCCCACTTGAGGGTCCAGTGGTCGACGTAGGCGTCGCTCGCGATCAGCTCGTCGACGAGGCGGCTCCGCTTCTCCTGGGTCGGCGCGTCGTTCTCGAGGAAGGCGCGCACCGCCTCCGGACTCGGGATCCGGCCGGTGAGGTCCAGCGAGGCCCGCCGCAGGAACGCGGCGTCGTCGATGGGGGCCGAGGGCTGGACCTCGATCCGCTGCAGCTTCTCGTCGATCAGCTCGTCGATGTAGTTGGCCTGGGGCAGGGCGGTCCACTCGAAGCCCTCGCGGCCGCTGAGCACGGTGACCGGCGCGGTCGTGAACTGCCCTTCGTAGCGCACGAGGAGCGTGCTCTCTCCGCGGCGGAGACCCGTGGCGACCGGGCCGGACGGCGTCTCCTCGATCGCCATCGTTTCCGTGTTGCTGCTGGTGACGTGGGCCTCGCGCGTCACGTCGCGGCTCTTGCCGTCGTCGTAGTGCGCGATGACGGTCGTCTGCTGCCGCATCCCCGGCCGGTTCATGAAGACCTCGGCCGGGTGGAACTCAAGGCGTTCGACCCGGTCGCGCGCGGGATCCCCGTAGGGCACGCCCGCCCTGATCCAGTCGAGGATGAGGTTGTAGTAGCGGCCGCCGAGATCGAGGCGCAGGCCGCCTTCGTGGGGGACCTGCATCGTCGGCTTGGCGAGCATCAGGGAGCGCTCCGGGTCGGCGCGGTTGAACCGCCGGCCGGACATGTCGTAGAGCAGCGACTGGTAGTCGAACTCGGGGTCGTAGCCGCGCAGCGACAGCTTGAAACCGTTCTTGCCCTTGGCTGCGCCGTGGCAGGTGCCGTTGGAGCAGCCGACCTTGTTCATGGCGGGCAGGACGTCGCGGATGAAGGTGACGGGTTCGGCGGCGTCGGTCGCGGCGCCGGGAATCATGGCGGCGATCGTGAGGGCGAGGGCGATGCAGGGACTCTTCATTTGGCCTTCACCTCCATTCGCGCGGTCACGGGGACCGTAGTGTAGGCGGAGCGGACTTCCCGCTCGCCGGCCAGCCAGGACGACGAGGCGATCAGGAAGTCGTAGTCGCCTGCTTCGACCGCGTCCGACGCCTCGCAGTCCAGCCGGAATCTGCCGTCGTCACCGGGCTTGATGTCGGCGCTGTCGCAGACGACGCCGGTGGGCAGCGCGTCGGCGCGGAGTTCGACCGGTTGCCGGAAGCTCTCCTCGCGATGGAGGACGCCCTCGACCGAGCCCTTCCTGCCGGATCGGACGCTCGCCCTGTCGACCTCGATCCGGTAGCCGGGGACGATTTCCAGCGTCACGCCGGGTGTGTAGAGCCGCTCGGGACGGCCGTCCACGGTGATTTCGCCGGTGAGGGTCACGGTGTAGCGGTCGTGCTGGGTGCCGTCGCTGCTTCGGATCAGCTTGCTGCCCTCGGACTTGTTGTAGTCGGCCTTCTCGGTCGTCTCGACCCGGAACTCGCCCACGCCCACGCCGATCAGGGCACTGACGACCATGGGTGGTTTGGTCGCGGTCTCTTCGCCCGGCGGGGGTTCGAACTTCCACCCGAAGTCGAATGGCATGCCCTTGACCAGCCTGACCGTCTCGGGCGCCAGACCGACGAGCCGCGGCCCGGTTCGGCCGGTGAGGAGGACAGGCAGGCGCGTCTCCAGCCACGGAGCGCTGAACGACCGCTCGGCCTCTGTCGTGTAGCTGCGGCCGTCGCCGGCGCGCACGCTGGTCACGCTTCCCGGCACGGTCGCGCGCCGGCGGATGACGGTGCCGTCCTCGAGCACGGCTTCGCCCCAGATCTCCAGGTCGAAGCGCCGGCGCGGAGCGTCGAGATCGGCGGTGACCAGGATCCGGCCGGAGCGCGCCAGAGTGCGTGTGTCGAGGTCGCGCACCTCCCTGGTGATCCATCCGTCCCGGGCCTCGATGCCGGCGGGCGGTTCCTCGACGTAGAGGCGGATCGGACCCAGATAGCCGCGGCGCACCGCGCCGACCTCGATCGGCTTCGAAGCGCCGTTGTTGAGCGTCAACTGGGCGGTGCCGAGGCGGAGCTCGAAGTCCGGGCCGTTCGCGGTCGCCGTCAACCGGTAGCCGAAGCGCGGACCGCCTCGTCCGACCAGGTCCTCGACCGCGACGTGCAGCTCGTCCACTCCTGCCGGCGCCTCGACCACCACCCAGGGGTCGAAGGAGGTGGCGGTCGGCGACAGGAGTCGGAAGGTGTCGGGGTCGGGGATGTCGTCGCCGGAGGAGGCCAGGTACTCGCCGTCCGGCGTGGCGACGGTCAGCACGCCGAACAGGTCGGAGGAGCCGAGCGCGGTTCCCTCGACCTCGATGAGGAGCCTCTGGCCCGGCTCGGCGGCGATCCGGTAGCGGTCCACCTCGCCGGCGTCGTCGATCCGGCCGTTGACCACCACGGGCGTGCCGAGAGTCTCGTCGACGGCGGTCTCGCTTTCGAGCACTTCGGGATGGTTGCCGACGATCACCCGGAACGGCAGGGCCGCGCTTGCCTTTGTGGCGACGGGCGGGCCGACGCTGTCGAAGGCGTTGTCCGTGTCGGCGGCGCGGGTGACTTCCCTTGTGGTTGCCGCGCTGCCGCCGGTGAACCCGAATCGCGTCTCCTCGCCGCGGCGCGCTCCCAGCGGGAAGACGGCGTCGGCGTACTCGTAGTCCGACGCGGCGATCAGCTTCAGACGGTAGAAGTTCCGCCGCTGGTCGCTGTAGCGGGCATCGTGGACTTCGACGACGTACTCCCCGGCCTCGGGCGGCTGCCAGTCGAGGCGGGCATCGACATCGATGCCGGGTCCCTCCTGGTTGGAGGCGATCTCGCTGCCTTCGCTGTCGAGCAGCCGGAGCACCGGATCGATTGCCGAGCCGACGCGCCGTGCTTCGACCTCCAGGACGACTCGCTCGCCAGCTTCTGCGCGGAAGCGATAGCGGTCCCGCTCCGCTCCATCGAGCGTGCCGTTGACGACGACCGGCAGTGCATCGATCCGTGGCGCTTCGGTGGCGGCGCTGCTGTCGCGGATGCCGTCCCGCAGGCTCCGCTCGGACACTTCGGACACGGTGTCCACCCGAAACAGCAGCGCGTTCGACAGCCCGTCGTCGCTGATGGCGCGCAGCGGGTAGAGCCCCGGCGCGGCGTCGGCGTCGATCTCGACCAGAAAGACGGCGGCCTGGAGGTTGCGGTCGTTCGGCCGCCGCTGTTTCTGCAGCCGGTCCTCGTCGGCGGCCTCGCCCAGGCGGGCGAACGAACCGGACAGCGTGCTCTCGATCTCCATCTCGCTTGCTATGCCGTAACCCTCGATGACCAGCCTCAGGGCCCGCCCCTGCTGGCCGCCGTGCGGATGCATGTCGACGAGATTCGGCGGCGGCCCCGCGGCGGCGGCGGCCGTGGCGAGGCCGATGCCGGCGAGCGCCTGACAGGTGCTTCGCAGCAGCTGGCGGCCGTTCACGGCGCGCCTCCGGCGGTCGTCACTCCCTGGGGATTGCCTTCGAGCGGCACCGGCACGAACTCGTGCAGCAGTTCGCCGTCGCCGGCGCGGTAGAGCCTCAAGCGACCGTCGAAGCCCGCCGTCGCCAGCTCGGCGCCGGTCGGGTCGAACGCCATGGTGTAGATACCGGCGCTGTGGCCCGAGGCGGTCGCGGTCCGTTCGCCGGTCTCCAGGTCGTAGATCGGCACCGTCGCCGCGGCGCCTCCGACGGCGAGACGCTCGCCGCGCGGGTCCACCGCGAGCGCGAAGATCTCCCCGTCCTGGCGCTCGAACTCCCGGACCAGGGTCGAGTCGTCGGCGATCAGCATTTTCCGGGCGCGGTCCATCCGGTAGTAGTAGGGCACACGGTCCTCGCCGCCGATCACGACCGCCTCGATTCGCGGGTTCCGGACGACGGCCGACAACTCGCCGCGCAGCAGGTTGATGTTCTCGACGAAGGCGCCGCTCGAGGCGTCGATCAGCTTCGCGGCCCGGTCGCGGCCGACGGAGACGATGCGCCGTCCGTCGCCGCCGAAGACGACCCCGAGCACCCAGTTCTCGTGGTGGTTCATCCTCAGCAGCTCGCGGCCGCTGGTCGCCTGGTGGATGCGCACCGTGTGATCGGCGCAGCCGATCGCGAGCCGGCGTTCGTCCGGCGACACGGCGAGGCCGAACAGGGTGTCGTGGCAGAGCATGTTCGACACGCGGAGCTCCCCGTTCTCGACGTCCCAGATCTGGATCTCGCCGAAGCGCGCCGGCGTCCCGCCGGTGGCGATCAGCCGACCGTTCCTGAGAAACGCGAGTCCCTGGATGCGCTCCGAGACGCTGCTGAAGCGAGCCTCCAGGCTGTCGCCGCCACCGATCTTCGAGCGCCGGTGGAGCAGCACCTCCCGGTTCCCCGACACGGCCAGCCACTCCCCGTCGGCGGAGTAGGCGACTGCCGTGATCACCGGCGGCTGGCGGTAGACGATAGGCCCCGTCGCCGCGCCGAGCCGCATCTCCTCCGGCGTGTCGTCCGCGGCCCCGGCCGCGATCCACTCGCTGATCGCCGCGATCTCCGCCTCCGCCAGCGGTTCCGCCCGCATCGGCATCGCCGGCTCGATCTCCCCCCGGAGCATCCGGAGCATCCGGCTCTCATCCGGCTTGCCGTCCGGCGGATGCGGACCAGAAGGTCCGCGCACCCAGAGATCGGGCGTTGCCCTTGATGGACTTCTCTACTGGCGCCGTCGAGCCACTGCTACCTCTGGATCCCAGGAACGAACCGACGAACACCACGGAACCGAGAGCCCGTAGCACGACGACCTCCAGCCTGAGTCGGGTCCGGAGGGGGCGGACTCCAGCGGCCTTGGAGCGAGCGACTCCCAACGACCCTGCGCAAGGCAACGACCAACCGAAGCGAGCGGAACGGAGTGAGCGCCATCCCCCCAATCTCCCCTGAGCGCGAACGTCCGATGGAGACCGCCCCCTCCGGGTCCGACTCAGGCGGGTGTTCACCAAGCTACGCCAGGATCGAGGTGACCACATTGCCGTGGACGTCGGTGAGGCGGAAGTCGCGGCCGCCGTAGCGGTAGGTGAGGTTGGTGTGGTCGATGCCGAGGAGGTGGAGGACGGTGGCCCAGAGGTCGTAGATCGTGACCGCGTCGTCCGTGACGTGGTAGCCGAAGTCGTCCGTCGCGCCGTGGATCGTGCCGCCCTTGATCCCGCCGCCGGCGAGCCAGATCGAGAAGCCGAACGGGTTGTGATCGCGGCCGTCGGCGCCCTGCTGGAACGGCGTGCGGCCGAACTCGCCCGCCCAGATGACGAGCGTCTCGTCGAGCAGGCCGCGGGCCTTCAGGTCCTTCAGGAGCCCGGCGATCGGCTGATCGACCTGGAGCGCCATGTTCCGGTGGCCGACCTCGAGGCCGGTGTGCTGGTCCCACGGGTTCGCCGCCTGGCCCGCGTCGGTCGGTTCCGGCAGACAGCTCAGCTCGACGAAGCGGACGCCGCGTTCGACCAGCCGCCGGGCCAGCAGGCACTGGCGGCCGTAGTCCGCCGTCGTCCGGTTCGCGTGATCCAGCGCGTAGAGCTCACGCGTCGCCCTGGTCTCGCCGCCGATGTCGCAGAGTTCGGGCACCTCGGCCTGCATCCGGAACGCGGTCTCGTAGTTGCGCACCGCCGCCTCGACGTCGGCGTGGCCGCCGAGCCGCTCGATGAAGGCCCGGTCCATCGCCTGCACGAAGTCGAGCCGCTCGCGCTGCGCCGACGGCGCCTCCAGCGCCTGGATGTTCTGGACCGCGTCGTCGGCGTCGCCGCGCAGAATGGAGCCCTGAAACTCGGCCGGCAGGTAGCCGTTGCCGTAGATGCCGACGCCGCCGTGCGGGATGCCGGCCTGGCCGCTCTGCAGGACGACGAAGCCGGGCAGGTTCTCGTTCTCGGTGCCCAGCCCGTAGTTCACCCAGGCGCCGGCGGAAGGGTGACCGACGAGCGGGAAGCCCGTGTGGAAGAAGTAGTTGCCCTGGGCGTGCTCGTTCACCGTGCTGGTCATCGAGCGGATGACCGCCAGGTCGTCGACGCACTCGCCGACGTGGGGGAACATGCTGCTGACCGGGATGCCGCTCTCGCCGTACTGCCGGAAGGGAAAGGGCGAGGCGAAGATGTTGCCGTTCTCGTTGAACTGGGTGCGCTCGATCTTCGTCGGCATCGGCTTGCCGTGATCGCGGTCGAGCCGCGGCTTCGGGTCGAACGAGTCGACCTGGGAGACGCCGCCCGACATGTAGAGGAAGATGACGTGTTTGGCCCGGGCTCGCGGAGCGCCGCGGGCGGCCCCGGGCAGGAGCGCCGAGCCGAGCATGCCGTTCAGCGCGATGGCGCCGAACCCGGTGGAAACCTGTGCCAGCATCCGCCGGCGGCTCATCAGGGAACATGGGCTCGGGCATTGTCCGTCCCGAGGTAGCTCTTCTCCCCGAGCGCGGTGGAGACGTACGTGATCGCTCATCGGAGGTACATGAACTCCTTCAGGTTGAACATGGCGTGGGCCAGTCGGCGCCACGCGTCGCCGCCGCCGGCGCTCTGTTCGAGCTGGTCGGCCTCCGCTTCGAGGCGAGCGATGCGGGACCAACTGCCGCGGTAGATCCGCGCCTGTTCCGCTTCCGACGGCGCTTCGATGTTGCCGAGCGCCGAGGCCGCGATGTCGGCAGGGGCCAGGACGCGGTCGTAGAGGCGGGCCTGGAGCAGCCCCAGAGGCGCGTCGCCGGCGCCCGCGAACCGGATGCGACCCTTCTCCATGCTCATCGGAAGTTCCTGGCGGACGCTTTCCGGGCCGGCCTCAACTCCGTTCCGGTACGCGGTCCAGGCGCCCTTGCGGTCCCGTGCCAGGACCAGGTGGACCGGTGCGTCGCCCGCGTCCGCTTCGCCCGGGAGGCCGGCTACCCAGGCCTCGAGCGTGTACTCGTCGAACGTCCGCCGGATCGGCTTCGACGTCACGACATCCGACATCTCCAGCCACAGTGCGCCGTCGTCCACGCGGACGTGGCGGCCGAGCTTGAGCGGGAAAGCGCCGATGGAATCGTAGGCGCGACCGTTCTTGGGCCGGTCGTCGAACTCCCATGCGGCGACCGCCCTGGGCGCCGACGCGCGATGGTAGAAGCGCAGCACGCCGCGGGTCTTGTCCGCGGTGAAGTCGCGGATTCCGGCGCTCTCTTTGCGACGTTCCATGGCCGCCGCGCTCCACGCTTCCACGTCTTCCCGCGCGGGCTTCCGGTCGACGGCCTGCTCCAGAAACTGCTCGGCGGCGCCGAGTTCCGGTTCGGTCGGGGGCCGGCCGAGGGCGAGCCGGAACAACGCGGCGATGCGTTCCCGGTCGCTGTGCAGACCGGGGTCCCGGGCGATCCGCTCGGCGAAGCGAGTGGCCAGGTGCATGACCTGGGTGTTGTTCATCATGAGCAGAGACTGCGCGGGCACGTTGGTCTGGTCGCGCTGGCCCTTGGTCGTCACCGGGGTGGGCAGGTCGAGCGTGTGGAGCAGGGGATCCGGCTGGTTCCGAATGACCTGAACGTAGATGCTCCGCCGGTTCGACCAGCCGGGCTCCGGTGGGGTCTCGCTGGCTGCCACCGGTTCGAGTTGACCGGCGGCGATCAGCATCGAGTCGCGCACCGCTTCGGCCTCCAGGCGGCGCAGATGGGCATGGGAGAGGAGGTCGTTTCGGGGATCCCGTTCCCGGGCGGCTTCCGACGGCGTCGACTCGAGCTGGAAGGCCCGGGTCGAGGCGAGCCGCCGCACGAACGTCTTCAGGGACCAGTTGTCGTCCTGAAGCGTCGTCGCCAGGTGGTCGAGGAGGGCGGCGTTCGACGGCGGCTCGCCCATTTGCCCGAAGTTGTCCGGCGTGGCGACGATGCCGCGGCCGAAGGTGTGGGCCCAGAGGCGGTTCGCGATGACGCGGGCGGTGAGCGGGTTGCCGGGGTCGAGGACGCTGTCGGCCAGGGCCAGCCGCGGGTGGACCGAGTCCGCGTAGGGCTCGGGGTCGATCGCCTCGAGGAAGCGCTGCGGCACCGGTTCGCCGAGCCGCCGGTGGTTGCCCCGCTCCATCAGCGGCTGATCGAAGCGCGGGCCGGCGAGCACCGCGGGAGAGCGGGTCGGCACGGGGATCGCCTCCTCGAGCTGCCTGATCCTGTCGACGATCGCACGCGCTTCCGGTACGTCGCCGAGTTCGTTCGGCAGCAGGCCGCGGCGCACGAAGCTCGCCAGGAAGCGGGCCTGGGCGTCGGTCATCGAACCGTCGCGCCAGGCCTCGGCGGCTCCGCGAAGCGCTTCGCCGTAACGGGCCGCCAGCTCGCCGCGGTCGCCGGGCGCTCCCTCGATCTCGAACAGGGGCGCCGTGAACTCGGCCGGCTCGTCGCGGGGAAACTCGCCGTCTTCGTCGAGCACGACCGCCTCCGTGATCCCGAACCAGGAGCGGTCCGAGCGTCCGCCGGAGCTCTCCCCCGTCATCGGGTGATCGGCGGCCGTCACCAGCTCGATGTAGGCGTGGTCGCCGTCCCAGTAGGCGAGGTCCCAGTGTTGCCATCGCCACTCGCCGTCCGAGAGGGTTTCGATCGGATGGACCTCGCCTCGTTGGGGGTAGTTCTGGACCGCGTAGCGCGCGACCGCCCCGCCGCGGCCGGCGATCCGCACCGCAAGCTTCTGATTGGCCTCGATGAGAAACCGCGGTGACGAGAAGGTGCCGTTGTGGCGGTTGGTGAGCGAGTGCGTGTAGACGCCGCCGGGCAGGATGTCGGCGACGATCGTCCCGCCGCCCTGGGTGACCTCGTAGCTCCCGGATGCCTGCGGCTTCGCGTCGGGAAGGCCGTTGCCGTGCCGGTACCACTGCTCGACGTCCCCGGTTCGGCTCAGGTCCCAACGCCGGACGGCGGGCGCCTGTCGCCTTGCCTCGAGTTGCTGCCCGCTCCGTTCGTAGGCGGCGGCCAGCTCCCGCCACTGCTTCGCGAAGGCCCCGCGGCCACGGATTCGACCGGCTCGAACCCAGGCATAGAGCGGGTCGTAGGGAGACTGGCCGCCCGTGAGTGCCGCGGCCCACGGGCCGTCCGGCTGCCGCAGCCGGGCCGGCACCTCGGCCGCGGCCTCGATCCATGCGTCGGCCAGCACCTGCCTCAGCTCGCCCTTGAGCCGGACCAGGTCGTCCCGGTGGGCGTTCCGGCGCGCCTCATCGTCTATCGTCTGGACGCCCGGGCGGCCGTTGACCATCGTGCCGTAGAGGGCGTAGAAGTCGGTCTGGCTGATCGCGTCGAACTTGTGGTCGTGGCAGCGCGCGCAGGCGACGGTCATTCCCAGGAACGCCTTGGAGACGACGTCGATCTGGTTCTCGGTGAAGCGGACCTGCTCGTCGAGGGCGTCGGTGGGGCCGAAGCCGTGCAGGACGAAGCGGTACTGGGCGATGCCGATCGCCGATTCGTTGATGCCGAGTTCGGCGTTCATCCGCGGCTCGTCGAGCAGGTCGCCGGCCAGGTGCTCGCGGATCAACCGGTCGACGGGCACGTCGGCGTTCAGCGCCCGGATCAGGTAGTCGCGGTAGCGCCAGGCGTAGGGCACCGGTGGGTCGCCTTCGCTGCCGTGCGTCTCGGCGTAGCGGATCCAGTCCATCCAGTGCCGGGCCCAGCGTTCGCCGAAGGCCGGATCGGCGAGCAGCCGGTCGATCTCGTCCGCGACCGCGGCGTCCCGGTCGATCGCGGCGCGGCGCTCGAAGTCGTCCACCTGGGCGGGCGTCGGCGGCAGGCCGGTCAGCACGTAGGACAGGCGGCGCATCAGGACGCGCGGCTCGGCGAGCGGCGCGGGCTCGAGCCCGGCGTCCGCGATGCCGCGGGCCAGGAACCGGTCGATTCCGTTGCGCGACCAGTCCGCGGCGGCGACCTCGGGGGGTTCCGGGTCGTCGATCGGTTGCAGGCTCCACCAGCTCTTCCGCTGTTCGAGGATCGTCTGCCACGCGGTCGCTTCCCTGAGCGCATCGGCGGAGGGCGGTTCGTCCCGCGGGTCGGGTGCTCCGATCTCGATCCAGCGCTCGAAGTCGGCGATCACCTCGTCGGGCAGTTTCGCGCCGCCCAGGGGCATGCGGAAGTCGAGGCTGGGGTGGCGCATCGCCCGAAGAAGAAGACTGCCGCGGGGCTTGCCGGGCTCGATCGCCGGGCCCCGCATGCCGCCCTCGAGCATGCCGCCGCGGTAGTCCAGGCGAAGTCCGCTCTCCGCGATCTCCGTGCTGTTGTGGCACGTGTAGCAGTGCTCGACCAGAACCGGGCGGATCTTCTGTTCGAAGAACTCGAGATCCTCCGGGGCGAACTCCGACGCGGCAGCCGGTCCCGCGCCGAGTAACAGTGCGGCCAGGATCGCGGTGCCCGTGCGAGGCGGAATCCTCCGTTTCGCGTGCATTGGAACGCCGTTCAGTTTACAACGTGGGTCGACCTGTCGTAGCGGTCGATCACGCTTCCCGTCACGCCCTCGCGGATGGTCCCGAACAGCTCGCCGCGCCAGCCGCGTCCCTTCGACACCTCGGTCGAGATGACGACGACGACCATGTCCTCGGCCGGGGAGACGTAGATGTACTGGCCGCCGTAGCCGCTGGCGATGTACGCGCCGCGTTCGCGCGGCCCCCTGAGCCACCACAGGTAGCCGTAGCCGCCGTAGATCCGGCCGCGCCCCCGGGGGGCGGCGAGTCCGGCGGGTCGGGTCGACCGGTCCACCCACTGCCAGGGCAGCAGTTGCTCACCGCCCCAGCGGCCGCGGTTCAGGTAGAGCTGACCGAACTTCAGCATGTCGCGCGGTCGCAGGGAGAGGTTGTTGCCGCCTGCATGGATGCCCTGCCGGTCGCGGGCCCAGGCCGCAGGGCCGATTCCCAGCGGGTCGAAGAGGTGGCTGCGAGCGAAGTCGTGCGTGCTCCGGCCGGCGGCGCGGGAGAGGGTCGCCGAGAGCAGATGCGTGCCGCCCGTGCTGTAGGAAAAGCGGGTGCCCGGCTCCGCCTGCAGCGGGCGGCCGAGCGCGGCGCGGACCCAGTTGCGCGACGCCACCCAGGAGCCGTAGTTGCCGAAGCTGGTCGACTCGAGGCCGGAGGTCATCGTCAGAAGGTGGCGCACCGTGATCGCCCGCTTGTCCGGGTCGTCGAGTTCGCGGCCTTCCGGCAGCACGCCGGCGATTTCCTGGTCGAGGTCCAGCAGTCCCCGTTCGATCGCCAGACCGGCCAGGGCCGAGAGGACGCTCTTGGAGGCTGACTTCAGGTTGTGCGGCCGGTGGCCGGCGGAGCCGCGGAAGTGCCGCTCCGCAACGAGCCTGCCGTGGCGAGCGACGAGGATGCCCTGGAGCCCGTCGAGTTCGCCGATCCGCTCGAGGGCCTTCTCCAGCCGTTCGGAGTCGAGGCCGACCTCCGTGGGAGTCGCGGCCCGCCAGTCGCCGGACCAGTCGTCGTCGCCGGGAGGAACCGGTAGCTGAAGCTCGACGAGGATGCCCGGGTGATCCGAGATCGCATCGGCCTCCGCCCACTCCGTCCAGAGCGGCCACCAGTCGGAGTTGCGGGCGTCAAGCAGGACGTGGTCGATGCCTCCCTCCAGGAGGTCGCGGTAGCCGGCTTCCCGGAAACGGGCCAGCGCCGGATGGTCGTCCGACAGGTTCAGGTCGCCGGCGATCAGGACGGGACGCCCCGGCCGGGCGACGATGCGCTCCAGGAGACCTTCGGCCTGGGCGCCGGCGAGGTCGGCGTCGCCGTTGGCGAGGTGGACACCGACGAGGTCGAAGGTCAACCCGGGGTGGTCGATGCGCGCGGTCAGCGCGATGCGGCGCTCGAAGGCGTCGCGGTCGGGGCCAAGCGGCCACACCTCGGGGTCGACAATGGGGAAGCGGCTGAGGATCGCCGAACCCTCCTCGAAGCCCAGCCATTTGATCGAGCCGTTGGCGCGGGCGTAGACGGCGTGGAAGCCGAGTTCCCGAGCCAGGCGGTCGGCGAGACAGCCTTCGCCGAGCGCGCACCAGGCCTCCTGCAGCACGACGATGTCGGGTTGCAGCCGTGAGACCTCCGCCGCGAGGCGGCCGGCCCGGACCAACCGATCGGAGGAACTCTCCTTGACGACCAGGCGGCCGCCGGGGTCCGGGTAGCCGTGCCAGGCGTTCAGTTGGAGGATGCGAAGCCGGTCCGCTGGCGGTGCGGCCGTGGTCGGTTCGACACCCCCGGCGGCGCGCGGCTCGGCCGGCGCCTGGTCGGCCAGGATCCTCGTGAAGGCGGGGCTCGAGGCCACCGCCAGCAGGCCGAGGACTCCCGCCGCAACGCGGACCGCCGGATGACCCTGGCGGAGAACGACTGCCGCCAGAACGGCTGCCGCTCCGCCGGCCGGCGCGGCGATCAACAGCAGCCGCGCCAGGTCGGGTTGGACAACGGTGAACGATCCGGCGAGCCAGGGCAACGAACCCAGCGCGCCGGCGATCAGGCCGGCTGCCAAGGCCAGAAAGGAGGAGAGGTTGCGCGTCAAGACGAACTCCGGAAGCCCGGAAGCCTAGTCCGCCCGCTCCGAACACCGGGCGAATGACGGCCGCGTGAGACGGAATCCAGGTGCTAGCCTAGGAGTTACACGGGACAAGCGACATGGAGACAGCGGCTCCGCCGCGGAAAGGAGGTCCGGAATGGGCAATCGAGGTAACCCCCGGAGGATCTCTGCGACACTTGTGTTCTGCTCGGTGCTGGTCCTCGTCGCGGGCTGCGCCGCGCCTCCGGAAGAGCCGCCCGCCCCCGAGGTGGACCCGAGGGCCGAGGCCGAGGCCGCGTTGGGCGAGTTGGCGGCCAAGTACCTTCAGGCCGTCAACCGGGGCGACGCGGATGGACTGGCGGTGCTCTACACCGAGGACGCGATTCGGCTTCCTTCGGACGGCCGGCGCATCGAGGGCAGGGACGCCATCCGGCTGTTCGCCGCGGCGGACTACGCCGACACCGACTGGGACATGCAGCTTCATGTCGACGACAGCGACTACAGCGGCGATCTGGCCTTCGTGCGGGGCACGTACGCCCTCACCCTCACCTCGAAGGAGGATTCGTCCGTCGTCTACCAGGAAGTGGGCAAGTGGATGGATCTGATGCGCCGCGGGGAAGACGGCTCGTGGTTGATCGCGCGGGAGATCTCGAATCGGGATCATCCAGCGGGCCAGATGCCGGCGGATGCAATACCCCAGGAGGAGGGCTGATCATGAAGAGCACGACCCGCTGGCATGAGCGTCCCGGGGTCAGCTTCCTGGCTGTCCTGCTGGTCGGTTTCGTCGTCGTTGCCTGCCCTCCGGTCGAGGAGGAGGTGGCCGAGGATCCGAACGCGGTCGAACCCAGCCGCGGCGACGAGGACGCCCTCAACGCCCTGGTAGCCGACTTCATGGTTGCGCTCAATACGGGCGACGCGGACGCGATGGCGGCGCTCTATGCCGCGGACGCGGTCCGCATGCAGCCGGAAGGTCCCCCGATCGGCGGCCGGGAGACGATCCGGCAGAACATCTCGCAGTTCTTCGAGACCGGCAGCCTGGACGTGCAGCTCCAGGTCGAGGAGACGGAGTTCAGCGGCGAGCTGGCCTACGTCATGGGCACGTTCGCTCTCGGAGTGATCCCGAACGACGGTTCGCCCAGAACGGACTCGCTCGGCCACTGGATGCGGTTGATGCGGCGCGAGCCGGACGGCAGTTGGCTCATAGCGTACGAACTCTGGAACATCCAGGCGTAGCGCCAGGTCCGGAGCGGGTCGCCCGGAGGTCGGCGGGCTCGGGACGGCGAAGACCGCTATGATGCGTCGCCGTTCCTGATGTCTGAACCGTCGCCGCAGCCCCTCACCTTCATGGGCGCCCCCGGGTCGCCCTACACGCGAAAGATGCGGGCGGTGCTGCGCTACCGGCGCATCCCGTACCGCTTCCTGATCTCCGGCGCCGACGGCCGTGAGGACCTGCCGGCCGCCAAGGTCCGGCTGCTTCCCACGTTCTACCTGCCGAACGCCGAGGGCGAGGTCGAGGCGGTCGTCGATTCGACGCCGCTGATCCGGCGCTTCGAGCGGGAGTTTGAGGGGCGCGCCGTGATTCCAGCGGACCCGGTGACCGCATTCATCGACTACCTGCTCGAGGACTTCGGCGACGAGTGGTTGACCAAGGCCATGTTCCACTATCGCTGGGCGTACGAAGCGGATATCGAGAAGGCTGGCCAGATCCTGCCGCGTTGGCGGCAGGTCGAAGGTCCCGAGGAGCACTTCCGGCAGGCGGCGAAGACGGTCTCCGAGCGACAGATCTCCAGGCTCTGGGTCGTGGGCTCGAACGAGACGACGGGCCCCGTGATCGAGGCCAGCTATCGGCGCATCCTGGAACTGTTCCGGGACCACCTGACGGAGCGCCAGTTCCTGATGGGCAGCCGTCCGGGCGCTTCCGACTTCGCGTTCTTCGGCCAGTTGACTCAGCTCGCGGCCTTCGATCCGACGCCGATGGCGGTGACCCTGGAAGTGGCGCCGCGCGTCTATGCGTGGGTCGATCGGGTCGAGGACCTGTCCGGCCTTGAACCGGACGACGACGACTGGATCGGTCGTGAGCTGTCCGCGACGCTCCGAGCGCTCCTCGGCGAAGTCGGCCGCGTCTACGCTCCCTTCCTGATCGCCAACGCGAGAGCGCTGGCGTCGGGCGCCGACCGCGTCGAGTGCGAGATCGACGGCCGTCCCTGGGTGCAGAAGCCGTTTCCATACCAGGGCAAATGCCTGATGTGGCTGCGGGAGCGGTACGGGGCGTTGTCGGCTGAAGACCGGTCGGCCCTCGACGGATTGCTCGACGGCACCGGTTGTGAAGCGCTGGTGGCCGGCGGAGCCTCGGGGCCCTAGGCCAGCGGCAGGACTGAGCGCTGTGAAGGCCGGGACCGGGGACACGGGAGACGGATCCGGCACCGGCGGCGGGCGGTTCTCGCGGATCAACTGGGGCTTCTACGGCTGGCGGATGATGCCGTTCGCCTGGCTGATCTACGGCTTGGGCGCCGCGCCCTTCTACAGTTGGGGCTACTTCGCCGCTGGCATGAACGCCGAGCTGGGGTTGACCCGCGCCGACAGCGGTCTCGCGTTCGGGATCTGGACGTTCTTCGGCGGCGCCGTCGCGCCTCTCATTGGCGTCTGCCTGACCCGGTTCGGGCTGCGGCCCGTGTTTACGCTCGGCTTCTTCGTGGTGGCCGGCGCCTACTACCTGACGAGCCGGGCGCAGGATCGGTGGGATGTCCTGCTGTACTTCGGTCTGTTCGCCGGCTTGACCCACACGTTCACCACGGTGCTGCCGACGCAGACTCTGGCGACCAACTGGTTCCTGCGCTGGCGAGCCAGCGCGCTGGCTTTCCTGCTGACCGCCGCTGGTCTGATGGGCCCGCTGATTCTCCGATTCGACGCGGTTCTTCTGGGCAGGGGCGGGACCTGGCGTGAAGGCTGGGGGCTCATCTCCCTGCTTTGCTGCGTTCTCGGCGCACTTTCCTTCCTGGCCATTCGCAACCGGCCGGAGTCGGTTGGCCAGCTCCGCGACGGGGCCCGTACGCTGGCTGAACTGGAGGCGACAGCCCCTCGGTCCGAGCCTGCCGGCGGCGACCACTGGACTGCGGTCGAGGCGCTCCGGACGCCGCAGTTCGCGCTGATGGTGGTCTGCGGCCTTGGCTATGCCGTGCCGTGGGGCGTCGTGAACGCCCATGGCGGGCTTCATCTGCGCGATCTCGGATTCGGCGATGCGCCGGTGGCTGCTCTGCTGGGCCTCATGATCCTCTGCAGCACGGGTGGCCGCATTGCGGGCGCTCTGGGCGATCTCGTTCGGCCTCCGCGTCTCCTCGGGTTCGCTCTCGCCATGGAAGGCGCCGGAATGGCTCTCTTCCTCCTTGCCGGCTCGGCCTGGACCGCCCGCGTCGCACTCGTCCTGCTCGGCCTCGGGTTCGGTATGGCCTACATCAGCCAGGCCGCGACCTTCGCCAGCTTCTTCGGCCGTCGCGCCTTCGCCACGACGACGGGCACACGGTTCGCGATCGGCGCACCATTCGGGGCGCTCGTTCCCTTCCTCGCAGGCCTGGCGTTCGACACGTGGGGCAGCTACGCCGTTCCGTTTCTGGCGATTGCCACGGTGACCCTGACCGGGTCGGTCGTTGCGTTCTTCTTGCAGCCGCCGCGGAAGAAACAGGACGCGGTGGGTCAGAACCGCTAGGCCGGTCGCGCTCCGGAGGCTGCGGATCGGCCCCGGACATGCGTGCGCCAGGCGTCGAGCGCCCGCTCGCGTGCCACGTCGTGGTCGACCAAGGGCAGCGGATACGTCTCGCCCAGCCGAACCCCTGAGCCGTCGAGCACAGCCTCCGGCGCAAGCCAGGGTGCGTGGATCGCGCGGTCGGGCAGCCGGCGCAGCTCCGGCAGCCACTTCCGGAGGTATGCACCGGCCTCGTCGTGGCGCCGCGACTGGGCGACCGGATTGAAGACCCGGAAGTAGGGCGCCGCGTCGGCGCCGCTTCCCGCGGTCCACTGCCAGCCGCAACTGTTGTTGGCCCAGTCCGCGTCGACGAGGGTGTCCCAGAACCAGTCCGCGCCGCGCCGCCAGTCGATCAGCAGGTGCTTCGTCAGGAAGGAGGCCACGAGCATCCTCACCCGGTTGTGCATCCAGCCGGTGATCCAGAGCTCGCGCATTCCGGCGTCGACGATCGGATAGCCGGTTCCGCCCCGCTGCCAGCGGCGGAGATCGTTCGGAGCGTCACGCCAGGGCATGCGGTCGAATTCCGGCCTGAGGTTCCGGATCCCCATCTCCGGGTTGTGGAACAGGAGTTGATGGCTGAACTCGCGCCACCCGAGCTCGCGCAGGAAGGCCTCACGTGGTCTGCGAGGCAAGGCGGCGGCCGCCGCCGCGGCCTGGCGCGGACCGATTTCGCCGAAGTGGAGGTGGGGCGACAAACGGCTGGTCGCTTCGATCCCCGGCCGGTCGCGGTCCTGGTCGTACTGCTCCGCCGCGCTGGCCAGGAAGGCGCGGAGACGCTTCCGTGCGCCCTCCTCGCCAGGCTGCCAGACTTCGCGGAAGCCGGCCGCCCAATCGGGCTCGTAGCAGCGGAGTTCCCAGCTCTCTAGGTCGTCGCTGCGAGGCCACGCGGCCGGCGCCGCGGGCCGCGGTGGCATCGCAACCGGGCGCGTGAAGCCGTGCGCCACGCATTTCCGCCAGAACGGCGTGAACACCCGGTACGGCTGGCCGGTACCGCTTCGGATTTCCTCCGGCTCGAACAGGAGACTCGCCGGGAAGGTCCGCGTCTCGGGACCGGCTTCGGCGCAGCGTTCCTCGATCTCCGCGTCGCGTTGCGTGATCGCCGGTTCGTACAGCCGGTTCCAGACCACTCTCGAGGCACCGACTTCATGAACCAGGTCCGTGATGGCTCGACCGGCGGCTCCGCGGCGAAGAATGAGCCGACTCCCCTGTCCGCGTAACGCCCGGTCGAGCGCCTGAAGACTGCCGTGCAGCCACCACCGCGATGCGCCGCCGATCGGTTGCTCGCCCTCCTCCTCATCGAGCACGAAGACCGGAACGACGGGACGTCCGGTCCCGACGGCCCACGACCACGCGGGGTTATCGGTCAGCCGCAGGTCCCGCCGGAACCAGGCGAGAATCGGTCGCTGCGCGGTTGGAGGCATGCAGGCGGAGCGTACGACGGTTGACGACGATGGCTCGACAAAGCAGAGTGTCCGAGCGATGAGGCGACAGAGAAACGGACCGATTCGCCTTCGAGCCGCCGTTCCGGCCGCCGCTGGCCTCTTGCTCCTCGCGCTTTCCGTACCGCCTCCCCCGGCTACCGCAGACGACTGGCCGCAGTGGCGCGGTCCGGGGCGGGACGGCGTCTCGACCGAAACCGGGCTCGCCGACCGCTGGCCCGCGGGGGGACCGCCGCTGCTGTGGCGCGTCGACGACTTGGGCGAAGGCTACGGCACGGTCGCGGCGGTCGACGGCTCGCTCTACGTCCAGGGAACCCGCGGCGGTCGAAGCTTCGTGTTCGCCCTCGATGCGTCGGACGGCAGCGTCCGCTGGGAACGCGAACTCGGTTCGCGGTTGCGGGACGGCCGGGGCAACGGCCCCCGCGGTACGCCGACCGTGGCCGGCGATTCGCTCTATGCGCTGACCGGCGTCGGCGACCTGGCGCGCATCCGCCTCTCGGACGGGAACGTGGCGTGGCAGCGGAACATCCTCCGTGACTTCGGCCAGCGGAACATCAGTTGGGGCATCAGCGAGTCGCCCCTGATCGAGGGCGAATGGGTGATCGTGATGCCGGGCGGGGACGATGGCGCCATCGCGGCCCTCGACCGGGAGACGGGCGCCACGGTGTGGACCAGCACCGGCTTGACCGACCGGGCTGGCTACTCCTCCCTGATCGCCGTCGACCTGGAGGGCGGCGGCGAGCCGTTGCGGGCGATCGTCGGCTTCACGGCGCGGGCCGGCGTCGGCGTGCGGGCCTCGGACGGCGAACTGCTCTGGCACTACCGGGAGCCGGCCAACCGCACGGCGAACGCGGCGACACCGATCTACTCGGACGGCCTCGTCTTCTACACCTCGGACTACGGCACCGGCGGCGGCGCGCTCCGCGTGCGGGTCGCCGGCGACAACGTGAGCACGGGACAGGCGTGGTTCGAGTCGCGCCTCCGGAACCACCACGGCGGCGTCGTGCTCTACGAAGGACATCTCTACGGGTTCTTCGGCAGCGCGCTTGCCTGCGTGGACTTCGAAACCGGTGAAACCGTCTGGCGGGACCGGAGCGTCGGCAAGGGCTCGCTCACTCTCGCCGACGGCAAGCTGTTCCTGCTCGGCGAGAGGCACCTCGCCGGTCTGGCGGAAGCGACTCCCGACGGCTACGTCGAACGGGGCCGCTTCAATCTGGACAACCGCGGCCGTCCGAGCTGGGCCCATCCCGTGGTCAGCAACGGCGTCCTCTACATCCGCAACTGGGACGAACTGCTGGCCTACGACGCTTCGTCGCCCTAGGAGCTCACGCCGCTAGTTCCGCTCCGTCGTGCCCATCAAGTACCTCGGTTCCAAGCGGCAGTTCGTGCCGCTGATCGACGAGTTCAACCGGCTGCCGCCGGCGGCCGGCTACTTCACGGAGGTCTTCTGTGAGAAGAGCCGCTACCTGCAGCCGAAGAACGGCGCCCGGGTCGACGCCATCCGCGAGGAGATCGAGCGGAAGGACCTCGACCCGGAACTCCGGGCGATCGTGCTCGTCTCCCTGATGGAGGCTGCCGACCGGGTCGACAGCACGACCGGCGTGCAGATGGCCTTTCTGAAGCAGTGGGCCCCGCGAGCGGCCAACGACCTGGAGCTGCGGCTGCCGGAGATCGCTCCGCGCGCCGAGGCAGGGAAGGGAAGAGCCCACCGGATGGACGCCGCCGAGGCCGTGGAGGTGCTCGAAAGCGGACATCGCGTACCTCGATCCGCCCTACAACCAGCACAGCTACCTGGGCAACTACCACGTCTGGGAGAGCCTCGTGCTTTGGGACAAGCCCGAGCACTACGGCGTCGCCTGCAAGCGGGTCGCCTGCAAGCAGCGCAAGAGCGACTTCAACAGCAAGAGGATGTTCCGCGCCGCGTGGGAACGGATCGTGGACCGGATTCGGGCGCGGCACCTGATCGTTTCCTTCAGCGACGAGGGCTTCCTGGGCCGCGAGGAGATGGAAGCGGTGCTGGCTCGTCGCGGCGAGGTCCAGGTGATCGAGAACGTCTACCGGTGCTACGTCGGCGCCCGGATCGGCGTGTTCAACCCGAGCGGCGAGCGAGTCGGTCGGGTAAGCCACCTCCGGAACAAGGAGTATCTGTACGTCGTCTCGCCGGAGAAGCTGCGGGAGGCCGCGGTGCGAGCGGTCGCGAAAGCAGGTTGACATACCGACATACGTGGCTGTAGCGTCACCTGCATGCGCACCACGGTACGGCTCGACGACGAACTTCTGGCGGAAGCGAAGCGGCACGCGGCGCGTACTGGGCGGACGCTTACGTCACTGATCGACGAGGGACTCCGAGAGGTGCTCGCGCGAGGTGAGCGGCGGGCGCCGGCGAAGCGTGTCGAGCTGCTGACCGGCGGAAGAGGCGGCCTGCAACCCGGAGTGAGGAGCGATCGGCTGACGGACCAGCTCGACCTGATGGACAGCGAGCGCTTCCTGGATCTGGTTGATCGTTCCTGACGTCAACGTTCTCGTCTACGCGCACCGCGAGGACATGGACGAGCATGGACCTTACCGAGAGTGGCTCGATTGGTTGGTGAACGCGGGCCCGGCCTACGGCATGTCGGAGATGGTGCTGAGTTCCTTCGTGCGGATCGTGACCAACCGTCGGACCTTCCGGGAACCCAGCGAAACACGGCAAGCGCTCGCCAGCGCTGCCAAGCTGCTGGAGCCGCCTCAGTGTGTTCCGGTACGGCCCGGTCCGAGACACTGGGAGATCTTCGACGGTCTTTGCAGGCGGCATGCAGTCGCCTCCAAGCTCGTCGCCGACGCTTACCTCGCGGCGATCGTCATGGAGGCGGGGTGCGACCTGGCCACGGCTGACAGGGACTTCGCACGCTTCGAGGGTCTTCGCTGGCAGCATCCGCTGGCCGGGAAACCGGGCGGAGAGGGCGGCGTCGTGATGGAACCCAGGCGTCGCCCCTGGCTCACGTCAGACTGACACCTTCCAGCGTTGCTCGCCTTGGGTGCGCCGGCGTCTTCGCCGGCATCCGGCGTCGAGGGCCGGCTCGGGATCACATCAGTCGCGTAAGGGACCTGATCGCTCGGCGTCGGCGAACGCGATCCGGAACCCCGGCCGGGCTTCGAGCCGGCTCATGTATGCGAGGAGCTTCGGATAGCGGTCGTCAAGCACATCCAGTCTCTGCGCCAGGGCCAGTGAGTAGCCCATCATGATGTCGGCGGCGGTCAACTCGCTTCCCATCAGGTAGTCGCGGCCCTCGAGCGCAGCCTCGATGGCGTCGAGGCAGATCTCAGCCCGCTCCCGGCCGTCCTCGACGACGGCGGGGATGCGCTCCGGCTCCGGCTTGAGGATACGGTGGTGGACCATGTCTCCGAGCGGCCGGGCCAGGCTGGCCTCGGCGAACCAGGACCATTGCAGGAACAGCGCGCTCTCAGGGCTGCCCACAGGCGGCTGCAGGCGGCCCTCACCGTACCGCTCCAGGATGTAGTGGACCATTGCGCCGGACTCGATCATCGTGAAGGGGTTGCCCTCCGCGTCGAGGTCCGTCAACGCTGGCACCTTGCCGATCGGGTTGAGCCGCCGCCACTCGGCCGACTTCCGGTACTCCGGGCTGAAGTCGACCGCGACGACTTCGTAGGGCAGGTCGAGTTCCTCGCAGAGCCAGATGATTCTGGCCGAGCGGGTGCGCGGCACGTGGTAGATCGTGATCACGTGCGGAGTGGAACCATCGGTGGCCTGGTCGTTCTACGCCAGGGCGCGCTCGAACAGCGCGAGGAGGCGGCTCCAGGCCCGTTCCGCCTGGGCCTCGTGGTAGACCGGCGTGTCCGGCGGGCACCAGCCGTGCATCGCGTCCTCGTAGACCTCGATCTCGGCCGGCAGGCCGGCGGCTTCGAAGGTTTCGCGCAGCACGTCCTTGGCCTCGGGCTGGCGCTGGTCGTCGTTTTCCGCGATGGCGAACAGGTAGTGCGCCGTCATGTCCTTCACGAGCAGGTGCGGGCTGTTCGGCTGGTCCGTGACGAGTCCGCCGCCGTGGAAGGAGGCGCCGGCTCTCCGGGCTGAGCGACCGCATCAGGGGCATCAGCGTCTCGCGCAGCGCGCCGAAGTCGGTCCCTTCGGCGATCGGCGCCTTCTTCGTCCGGTAGTACTGGTTGACGGCGAGCACCGAGTAGCCCGATTCCGCGAGGCGCGTCGCCATCTGCCGCATCGCCGGCCGCAGGCCGAACGCGTCCGGCCAGATGAGGACGCCCGGGTGGGCGCCGCTCGCCGGATGGACGAAGTAGCTGTCGCAGACGCCGTCCGGGGTCGTGATCTCGATCTCGGATTCGGTCACGCTCTGGGCGTTCGCCGCCCGCGGCAGCAGGATCGTCAGGCCGGCGCCCGCCGAGACGGCGCCGAACTCGCGGCGGGTCAGCCGCTTCCCGCGCAGGTACGTGGTGTTCTCGGCATCGGTTCTGTCGTCACACATTCTTGGGTCTCCTTCGTCGAAGTTACAGGCGTTCCTTCACCCATCGCATCACGCCCTCCGCGAGTTGGAGGGCTTCCGCGTGATCCTCTTCTGTCACACGTTCCGCCATGCCGGGGTAGCGCATGACTGCAGCATAGGGTGTCAACTGGCTGGACAACTCCACCGACTCCGGAACACTCTCTCCGGCTTCCGCAAGCAGTGACAGGAGGACGCTCAGGTCGTGGACGTACGGGAACTGGATGCCGTGGTGGATCAGCAGGGCCTTGATCGCCTTCTCGGCTGCCTGCTGGGCGTGAAAGCACAGGTGTTCAAAGCGGAGGTCTGGGAGGCGGTTCTGTGCCAGCCGGAGATCGCTCCGGGCGTGGTCCATCCACTCCTCCGGATCGTCCTGGGGCGGGGTGTCAGGCTGCTTCATAGATGATCCGTCCCTCGCTCAGGGCCGGCTTGAAGACGAGGGCATGGCTGTCGCGGTAGCGCTCGACATGCTCCGAGGTAGCGACCAGGGCATCGACGGCGACTCCCACGCCGATGAGGTTCCTGTAGATCGCCTTCATGACGTCGAGGGATCGTGCGCCATCCTTCACGATCAGCAGATCCACGTCGCTGTGTGGCCCCATCTCGCCTCGCGCCGCCGAGCCGAAGAGGATGATCCTTTCCGGCTGCGCGACGTCCACGATGCGCCGGACGATCTCGTCCAGGACGTCGGCGTCGAGAGCGTGCAGGCGTTTTGACGGAGAGGCGGACACGGTCCGAGTCTACTTTCTACAGGCTGCGCACCGCTTCGGGCCACGCGACAAAGGCCTCTGCTGCAACGGACCACGTAGGGGTCCAGAAGGGCGGACTGAACCGGATAGCCTCAGCTAGTTCCAATGAGAGTCTCCATATCCGAGGCCAAGGGCAAGCTGAGCGAACTTGTCCGCCGCGCCGAAGCCGGCCACGACGTTGTGCTCACGCGGCATGGCAGGCCCACGGTCGCTCTGATTCCCGTCCGGCCGCGGCGGGACCCCGAGGCGCGGCGGGCCGTGATCGCCTCGGTGCGCAGAGCAGCCGCAGGTAAGGGGGCGGCCGGTGCCAGCGCGGCCCGGAGCCAGGACTTTCTCTACGGCGATAGCGGTCTGCCCGAGTGACTGCCTCGGCGGCCGCTTCACGCCTGCTCGCCCCTCTCGTGACCATAGGGGTCCTCGGGTGAGCGCTTCCCCCGTGGTCGAGTTCTCAGCGGGACGTACGGCCAGCGGAACGGTCTGGTCGACTTACTTCGACCAGACCGCCCAGCCCTTCCCCTGAAGCCATCGAGCCAAGAGAGCCTCTAGTCTGTGAGCACAGGTCTGGTTCGGCGCCGATCTGGTGGGCAGCGGGTAGGCAGGTATCGGGTTTCGCGGAAACTCATCTTTCAGGTCGTACTCACTCTCCGGCAGCAGGCGTTTGCCGTAGTCCGTAACGAAGCCTCTTCCAGCGTTGTGTCCGGCCAAGTGTTGCTGGAAGCGACAGGAGGGCTCATGGGCGGTCGTCCCCACATAGACGCACGGGAGTCTGCTGGACGGTTTGTAGTGTGGGTTTTCTCTTTTGAACCTCGGCTTTTCCCGCCATACTCTCTGATCGAGACGGACGACGTACAAGTTGTTCCAACTCTTCGATTTGAACATCATGCACTGCTCGCGGGGACAGAGCTTGGTAGGAGCGTCGTTGTCGGCGAGGTTCTGACCCTTCACAAGCCGCCATGCCTTGCTTAGGATGACCGCTTGCGCACGGTGCTCGACCGGCTCGCCTCGTTCAGGCGGTTGCTCGGGATCGCTTCTTCGCCTTCGCGTTCGCCTTCGGAAAAGTAGTGCGATCCCCGCGGCGGCGGCGGCGCCAGCGCCAATGGTGATTGGAATCAGGGGCGCCGCCATGTCCGTCTCAAGGGCGTCAGTTGGGGCCCGGGCAACCGGCCATGCTCGCTACCCATGCCCTTCGCCGGGCTCGTGTTGGCAGCCGCGGAAGCGCTCCACGCGCACCCGGTCCGGCAGCCCGAGGGCTTCGGTCCGGCCCACCTTCGAGGTGTAGAACGCGAACAGCGTACGCCGCTTGAGGTCGCTGAAGAAGGCGGCGCCGGCGAGGAGTTCCGGTGCGTGTTCCTCGTGCTCGTCGCTGATCTCACGCAACACGTCGAGTTGCTGGTCGCCGCTGAGCGCCAGGAAGGAAGAGCCGTGCAGCTCCGCTGCGCGGCGGTCGATCCAGTCCAGGCCGCCGGTCGCCTGGAGCTGCTCGTCGCCGTCGGCGAGCGAGAGCTCGAGGTCGATGAACTCGTGGACGCCGGCGTCGCGGGCGCCGGGCGTGTCCGTGCGCGGCAGGATGTGCTCGCAGAGTGTGGCCAGCAGCTCTCCCTGGGCGGGCGTCAGCAGCCGGGGGGTCCAGCCGGAGCCCTCGGCCTGGTAGGCGGCCACCGCCGGGATCGCGGCGCGAATCGGCTCGGCCTGCAGCGTGGCGTAGCCGAAGGCGCCGGCGCCGGCGGCCAGGACCTTGCGCCTCGTCGTCCGCTTGCTCATGCGAGTTCTCCCCGCTTGTGCTGGTCGATCAGGTACTCGGTGGAGCGCAGCGCCAGCGACATCATCGTCAGCGTCGGGTTGACGCAGCCGATGCTCACGTAGCAGGAGCCGTCCATCACGAACAGGTTCTTCACCGTGTGGGACTGCTGGTACTGGTTCAGGTAGGAGGTTCCCGGATCGTCGCCCATGCGCGCCGTGCCGACCTCGTGGATGCCCGAGCCGAGCGGTGCCGGCTCCGTGTTCTGGGTGATGTTCGTGCAGCCGAGCGCCTCCAGCATGGCCCGGCCTTCCGCGATGATGTCCTGCACCATCGCGTACTCGTTGCTGCCGAGCGTGCAGTTCATCTGCAGCACGGGCACGCCCCACCTGTCGGTCACGTCCGGATCGAGGGTGACGCGGTTCTCCGGCCGCGGCAGGATCTCGCCGAAGCCGCCGAGACCGATCGTCGAGACGGTGCTCGATTCGACCATCCGCTTGAAGTCGGCGCCGAAGCCTGGCAGGGAGCTGCCGTGTTGCCAGGTCGTGATGTTCTCGCCGCCCTGGTAGCCGTAGCCCCGGATGAAGCTCGGGTTTCTCGTCGCCGGGTCCTTCAGGTTCTGGAAACGGGGTATGTAGATCCCGTTCGGGCGGTTGGCACGCTCGGGTTGAGCGCCGGCCCTCGCTTCCAGGACGCCGCGCACCCCGGTCGCGTAGATGTGGTCCATCACGTAGCGGCCCAGGCAGTCGCTCTCGTTGGCGAGGCCGCCTTCCGCCGAGTTGAGCAGGATGCGGGTCGAAGCGAGGGTCGAGGCGCAGAGCACGACGATGTCGGCTTTCGCTTCCCGGGTCAGGTCCGACTTCTTGTCGACGTAGGTGACGCCCGAGGCGAGATCGCCTGCCTTCATGTCGACCTTGATGACCGCGGCATCCGGGACCAGGGTGAACCGGCCGGTCGCTTCGCAGTCGACGAGGGTCGTCTGCGGCGAGTTGAAGTAGGAGTTCGTCCGGCAACCGTAGTGACAGGGGCCGCAGTAGTGGCACATGTCGCGGCCGTTGTGGCGGCGCGTGAGGACCGCGTTGCGGCCGATCGTCATCGGCCGGTTGAACTTCTCGGCCAGGGTCTCCTTCAGCATCGCCTCGCCGCAGGTGAAGGCCATCGGCGGCAGGAACTCGCCGTCCGGCAGGATCTCCAGATCCTCCTTGCGGCCGTTGACGCCGATGTAGCGCTCCACCCGGTCGTAGTACGGGGCCAGGTCGGCGTAGCTGATCGGCCAGTCCATGCCGTAACCGTCGAGGCTGGCCGCCTTGAAGTCGTAGTCGCTCATCCGGTACGACTGGCGCGCCCACATGATCGAGCGGCCGCCGACGACGTTGCCCTGGATCCAGTTGAAGTGGGTGCCGGGGGCCTCGGTGTAGGGGTTGTCGACGTCGTCGATGAAGAAGTCCGCGTTGACCTCGGTGCAGGCGTAGCAGTAGGACTGGCGGTGCCGGCGCTGGAGCAGTTCGTTGCGCGGGTCCGGGCGGCCTCGCAGTTCCATGTCGTGCGGCAGGGTGTGCTCGCGGAAGTCGGTGGCCGGGTCGAAGGCGCGGCCCGCCTCCAGCATCAGCACGTCCATGCCCGCTTCGGCCATCACCTTGGCGGTCCAGCCGCCGGTGGCGCCGGAGCCGACGACGATCGCGTCGTAGGTCTTCGTGTCGGAGGTCTGCTTCATGCGGGAGGGTCCTCGGCAGGATCTAGCGGACGATCCGCTGTGTCGACGCCTCGACGTTGTACGGCAGAGCGTCGTCGCCCTCGAGCCCCAACCGCTCGTTGATCGCAAGCAGGTGGTGATCGACGCCGATCTCCGTTCCGGGGCGGAAACCGGGCACCGTGATGACCTGAGCCAGCACGCCGCCCAGACCGCGGTGGATGACGCCGCGGGGCAGATAGATCAGGTCGCCGGCGCGGACGTCATGGACCTCGAAGAGCTGCCCCGCGAGTTCGGCGGTCATCGTCTCGGGCGACTCGATGGCCTCGGCGTGGTAGCTGGTGAGGAGCCGATCCTCGTCGTTGCTCATCTGCACCAGGTAGAACTCGTCGAAGCCCGTGTCCACGGGGTGGTAGTGGGTGAAGGAGTCGGTGATCCGCACCCGGTGCGCGTTCAGGCCGTGGAACGTGTAGGGCCCGTTGTCCTTGAGCCAGGTGAGCAGGATGCGACGGTAGGCGCCGGTTTCCGTGGCGCAACCGCCGGGAACGTCCGTGATGTTCGGGTCCCAGTCGGGACGGATTGCCGCCGGCACGCCGTCGTCCGGGGTGTCCGGGACGTCGAAGACGAGCGCGGCGATCGCGGGCTCCACGGTGAGCCGTTCGCCGGGGCGGAGCACCGCGATGTCGCCTACGTGCAGGTCCGTCCCGGTAGTGC
>JAPVWO010000241.1 GCA_027493375.1 Candidatus Multivorans thiocomprendens
GCGATCGTCACGTGCTGCTGCCCGCCGGCCTCGTAGCTGATCGGCGCGGCGAAGACGTTGCCGCCCAGGCGGCGGTGCCAGAGCTCCTCGCCGCTTTCGGCGTCGAGGGCGTAGAAGATGCCCGCCACGCTGCCGCCGAACACCAGGCCACCCTTCGTGGCGAGCAGGCCCGAGGTGGATCGCGGCTGCACCTGGTACTCCCACACGCGGTCCCCGGTCAGCGGATCGAGCGCCCGCACGGCGCTGACGTACTGATCGCCGGGCCCGGCCGGCTTGCCGTAGCCGCCGACGAAAAGCTCGCCCTCCTCGTACTCGGCCTCTGCCATGTAGTAGAGCATCTCCGCGTCGTAGGCCTGGATGTAGAAGAGACCGGTGTCGGGGCTGTAGGTGGGCGAGAACCAGTTCGCGGCGCCGCCGATCGTCGGCGCGACCAGGGTTCCTTCCTCGCTGGGGAACATGTTCGGCACCCGGATCGGCCGGCCGGTCTCCTGGTCGATCCCCTCGGCCCAGGTCTGGCGCGCGAACTCGCGCGCGAACAGGAACTCCCCGGTCTCGCGATCCAGCAGGTAGAAGAAGGCGTTCCGGTTGGCGAACGCCATCAGCTTGCGCTGCTCGCCCTGGTACTCGGCGTCGAACAGAATCGGCACCTGGCACGCGTCCCAGTCGTGGACGTCGTGGGGCGTGAACTGGAAGGTCCAGACGATCTCGCCCGTGTCCGGCCGGATCGCCAGCATGGAATCCGAGTGCAGGTTGTCGCCCTCCCGGACCTCACCGTTCCAGTCCGGCCCCGGATTGCCGGTTCCCCAGTAGAGGAGATCGAGCTCGGGGTCGTAGGAGCCCGTCATCCAGGTCGGCGCGCCGCCCGTCTTCCAGGAGTCGCCCTCCCAGGTCTCGTTGCCTGGTTCGCCCGGTCCCGGAATCGTGTAGCTGCGCCACCGAAGTTCGCCGGTGTCCGCGTCGTAGGCGTCGAGGAAGCCGCGGATGCCGTACTCGCCGCCGCCGATCCCGGTGATCACCAGGTCGCGGATGACCATGGGCGCCGCCGTGATCGACTGCCCCGTGCGCGGGTTGCCCACCTCCGTGTCCCAGATCACCGCGCCGGTCTTGGCGTCCAGGGAGACCAGGTGCGCGTCGATCGTGCCCATGTAGAGGCGATCGCCCCGAATGGCCACGCCCCGGTTCTGCTTTCCGCAGCAGAGTGCGAGCTGATCCGGCAGTTCTTGAGCGTAGGACCAGTACTGCTGGCCGGTGCGCGCATCGAGCGCGATCACCACGTTGTCCGGCGTCGTCGCGTACATCACCTCGTCGATCACCAGGGGTGTCGTTTCCAGGCGACCGAGCGTTGGCATCTGACGAACCCAGCGGAGTTGCAGATCCGCCGCGTTCGAGCGATCGATCTCGTCGAGGCGGCTGAAGCGCTGGCTGTTGAACTCGCCCGAGTACATGAGCCAGTTGGCCGGCTCGTCCGCCGCCGCCTCGAGCCGTTCGTAGGACACGCCGCCCTGAGCGGAGACGCCCGCGGCCGCGAGCAGGAACGCTCCAAGACCGACAGCGCCGAGCCGCCTCTTCGGAGCCGGCGCTTCGCGCCGGATGCCGGCGGGGACGCCGGCGCACCCAGTGTTTGTCATCTTCACTCCGGTCGCAGCGAGTAGAGATAGGCCACGAGATCGTCCAGATCGCGGCCGCGGAAGAAACTGCTCAGCGGAGGCATCAGAGACTCCTCCGGCTTGTCGATCACCGCGAGGTCCGTCTTCCGGAAGGACCGGAGGTTCTCGAACTCGTCGAAGAGCTGGATCGAGTAGCGGTCCTCGTTGCGCAGCACGCCCCGGACGACGCCCCCGTCGTTCGTCCTGACTTCGACGGTGCGGTAGTCAGCCGCCACCGATTCCGCGGGATCCGTGATCGAGGCACGGATGTGAGCTGGCGCGCGCCGCCAGCCCAGATCGCTCAGATCGGGGCCGATGCGACCGCCCGAGCCGTCCAGCCGGTGGCAATCGGAGCAGGAGCCCCGGCTCATGTACAGCAGCCGGCCACGTCTCGGGTCGCCCGGCACCTCTTCCTCGCCGCCGCCCCGGCTGAGCGAGCGCACATAGGACACGACCTGCCAGATCGACTTGTCCGGCTGGTAGATACCGCCCATACCGCTGTTCGGGATGCCGGTCAGGATGTTCCGGAACAGCGCGGCATCGCTGCTGCCGTGACGGAACACGCCGCGGGTCAGGTCGGGACCGTCGCCGCCGGTGCCGTCGGCGCCATGGCAGAGGGAGCAACTGCGGCGGAACACCTTGGCGCCGGCCTCGACGTCGGCCTCGGTGGTGTGGGGATTCTCCTGGACGCGGTCCTGGAGCGCCTTCGAGAGCACGTTCTGGGCGGCCAGGCCGTCGGCCCACAAGAGGCTCGAGGCCAGGAGAAGCGCCGCCGGAAGGAAGCCCTGTCTGCGTGTCGATTCGACCGGAAACATGCCATCGAGCGTAACACTCCGCTCTGCCCGGAGGCCGAAACCCGAGGCCCCGGCAGCCGTATAGTCGGGTACTGTCGAAACCGTCACGGTCACCGAGTGCAACGCCCTCAGTTGTAAACGCATCCGGTGGCCGCCGTGTTTCCACGAACACGCTTCAACCCGCTCTCAAGGACTTGGATATGAACCGGATCCCCCCGCTCCGCAGCGCAGCCATGGTCACCGCCGTCGCGTTGCTCGCCGCTCCCGCGGCGAGCCAGGCCCTGAACCTGGACCAGCCCACGTTCGTCGACGACATCGCGCCGATCCTCCACGAGAATTGCGCTTCCTGCCATCAGCCGGACGAGATCGCGCCAATGGCGCTCCGCACCTACCGCGAGGTGCGCCCCTGGGCGCGCTCGATCGCCCGGGCGGTCGAGAACCGCGACATGCCACCCTGGGACGCCGACCCGGGCTTCGGGCCCTTCTCCAACGACATCTCCCTGAGCGACGTGGAGATCGAGGTGATCACCCGCTGGGCCGGCAACGGCGCTCCTCGCGGCGACGGAGACGAACCCGTCTACGAGCCTCCGGCAAGCGCCGGTGAGTGGGCCTTCGGCGAACCGGACTGGGTCTACGAGTTCGATCCGTTCGAGGTCGCGGCGGACGGGCCCGACGAGTTCGCCGTGTTTCCGGTCGAGACCGGCTTCAAGGAAGATCGCTGGATCCGGGCCGTCGAGGTTCAGCCCGGCGACCGGGAGGTCGTCCACCACTTCATCCTCTGGCGCGCGGCCCCGGACAGCGAGGTCCAGGACGCCTGGATCGACGCCTGGGCTGCCGGCGCCAGGCCCAACGAGTTCCCGCCCGGAACCGCCCGCCTGTTGCCTGCAGGCCAGAACCTGCTCGGCGACTTCCACTACCACCCGAACGGCACGGCCTCGACCGACAAGACGCGCATCGGCATCTGGTTCGCCGAGCCGGACGAGGTCGAGAAGGAACTGATCAACCTCTGGGTCATGAACTCCACGTTCAAGATCCCCGCCGGCGACCCGAACCACGAGGCCCGCGCGAACCACGTGTTCGCCGAGGACGTCGTCATCCGCTCGCTTGCACCGCACATGCACTACCGCGGCAAGGACATGAAGTACACCGCGTTCCTGCCCAACGGCGACGAGCTGGATTTGCTCAGCGTCAGCCGCTACGACTTCAACTGGCAGACCGGCTACAACTTCGTCGAGCCGGTCGCCCTGCCGGCCGGCACGCGGGTCGAGGTCACCGCCCACTGGGACAACTCGGCCGACAACCCCCACAACCCCGATCCGACGATCGACGTCACCTGGGGCACCGACTCGACCGACGAGATGCTGATCGGCTTCGTCGACTTCGTGGCCGCCGAGGGCGTCAGTCCCAAGCCGGCAAGTCCCGTCATCGCCAAGCTGGCGGAACTGGCCCAGACCCACCCCGGCCAGGCGTGGCGCTTCGACGTCCAGCGCGAGCCCGGCAAGGGGCCCGAGCCGACCGCCATGCTTCTGCCCCGCGGCGGCGTCCCGGGCGGCTGGTTCGTCCAGTTCGGCACCCTCGTCCTGCCGGCGCCGATCGTCGACATCGTCTGGGACGGCAACAACGTGACCGCCACCGCGGAGACGCCCGGCAACACGATGCAGCTCAAGGGTTCCATCCAGGACGACGGCACGCTGCGGATGGACATGGGTCCGGGCGAGATGGTCGGCACGCCCGCCGAGAACGAGACCCCGTCGACGCTGCCCATCGGGTAGGAACGGCGAGAAACAGGGGCGGGAGCGTCCCGGCTACAATCCCAGCCACATCTCGAACAGTTCCGGAGAGCACCCGATGAACCGAACCCCCTGCCTGATCCGATGCGCGGCAGTCGTCTCCACCGTCCTTCTGCTGGCGCCGGCCGTCGCCGCGGCTCTGAACGTGGACCAGCCCACGTTCGTCGAGGACATCGCGCCGATCCTCCACGAGAACTGCGCCTCGTGCCAC
>JAPVWO010000242.1 GCA_027493375.1 Candidatus Multivorans thiocomprendens
CACGTAGTCCTCGTCGCTCAGGTCCCGTCGCCTGAAGGACCGGTACTCCTGCTCCCAGGCCGACGTCATCCGGACAATGCTCGAAGCCGATAGGCCCGAAGCGTTCTCCCCCAGCAGCCCCGACAGCGCATCCTTGAAGTCCCCCGTCGACAGACCGCGCAGGTACAGCACCGGCAGCACCTCCGCCACCTTCGGCGAGCGACGCATCCAGGGGGGCAGAATCAAACTCCTGAAACGATGACCGGACCTGCGGTCATGCACGCGCGGCGCTCGTACTTCGGTCGTGCCCGCCCCCGTCGTCACCTGCCGAGAACGAGCCTTGCCGTTGCGCACCACCAGGGCACGACCGTCCTCGTCCCGCTGTTCCCGGTGTCTCTCCAGGTAGTCCGCAACCTCCACCTCCAGCGCCTTCGCCAGCACCCGCTGGGCGGCGCCGCGGATGACTTCGTCCAGAGGCGTCACGGAGTTCACCTCTTGAGCGGTTTCCAGTATCTTGAGCATGGGCGGCGTGTCCTCTCTCCCGGCTCTCGCCGGACCTTGGTTTGATGGTCCAAGAAGGATACGCCGCCTGATCTACCTCAACGGATCCACAACTTCCGACGGTAGCTCTCCGCCCCCGGCCGCCTTCTTGAACAACACACCGGTCGCCTCACTGCCCATAGGGGCTGCGTAGTCCTGGAAGGAGTGCGCCGTTAGGAGCCCTCCCGAACCGGCGACTCTTGACACCATCGAATGCCGCGACGCCATCCTGAACGTTGACGACACAGAGCCAGACTGGCCCGAGGCCGATGTCGTGATCGGGAACCCGCCCTTCCTCGGCGGCAAGCTGCTGATCACCTACCTGGGCGAGGACTACGTGTCGCGGATGTTCGAGACCTACGCGGGCCGCGTACCGGCGGAAGCCGACCTCGTCTGCTACTGGTTCGAGAAGGCAGGCAAGCAAATCGCATCCGGCAAGGCGAAGCGGGCCGGGCTGGTCGCGACCAACTCGATCCGTGGCGGCGCCAACCGGCGGGCTCTCCAGGCCGCTACAACGAAGCACCGGAGCTACGAGGCGTGGAGCGACGAACCGTGGGTCAACGACGGCGCGGCCGTGCGGGTCTCACTGATCTGTTTCTCCGCTCCCCATGACGAGTCGGTGGGCGGCGCTCGGCTCGACGGCGAATCCGTCGATGAGATCTACACGGACCTGACGGCCCGCCGCGGGGTTCGCGACCCTCTCGCCGGTGGACACGACGATGGTCAGGAACAGACGATCGCCCCACACGATGGGCGAGCACAGGTCAAGACTCGGCACGGCCTTCTTCCAGCGGACGTTCTTCTCCTCGAACCACTCGATCGGCGGGTTGCCGGCCGGCGCGGAGCCAGTGCGGCCTGGACCGCGCCAAGCCGGCCAGCCGCCTTTCCACGTCCGAACTCGCGGACGGCGCCGCCCAGGCAACACCGGTCAGGAGCGCCACCGGGACACCGTCCGCCCCGCCGGCGTCTCGTTCCAAAGAGAGTAAGGCGACGCTAGAGGCTCGCGTAGATGAAGCCGATGAAAACCGCTTCGTTGATGAAACCGGATCCCCATCCCTCCCACTCGTCGGGAAGACCGGCGGCCTGGATGTCCTCAATCGACTTGCCGGCGTCCTTGCCGGCCTGCACCGTGGCCACGCACTCGGTGAGCATCCGGTGATACGCGCGAAGGTCGTCGACCGTTGACAAAGGTCCATGACCGGGAATCACCATCGCGTCCTCGGGCAGGCGGTCGAGCACGCCACCGACGCTGTCCCGGAGCCCCACCGCGTTGCCGCCGCTTGCCACGTCGACGAACGGAAAAGCACCGGAGAAGAACTGGTCGCCCAGGTGGATCACGTTCGAGTCCATGAAGTAGACGTAGCTGTCGCCGTCCGTGTGGCCGCCGTCGAGGTGGCCGATCATGATCTGTTCGTCGTTGAAGTGAATCGACACGCCGATGTCATAGGTCACGACCGGCAGCGCCACCTTGGGCGCCGCCTCTCCGGGCTGACCGCCCGCGCCGTCGCCCGCCGCGAGTCGCTTGCGCACGTTCGAGTGAGCGACGATTAACGCCTCCTCGCCGAAGATGGCGTTGCCGCCTGTGTGGTCGCCGTGGAAGTGGGTGTTGATCACGAACTCCAGATCGCCGGGAGAGATCCCGGCGATCGCGGCGCGGATCTTGTCGGCCAGGGGAGCGAACTGATCGTCGACGATCAGGACGCCGTCCTCGCCGACCGAGACGCCGATGTTGCCACCGGCCCCGGTCAGCATGTGGACCGAACCCGCGACGTGCTCGGCGGTGACCTCGACGCTGCTCAGGTCGAACTGGGCGGCGGCGGGAGCGGCAAGCAGGCCGGCGGTCGCGACGGCGGCAAGCATCGGGAGGAAACGGGACCGAACGGTTGAAGGCACGATGTGGTCGGTCTCCTTCGGGTAGTGGATGTGGGGAACCTGAAGCCCGGCGGCACCGCCGAGCGAAAGGAGTGTAGCAGCGCGCGAAGAGCGCGGTCCCGACGCGGTCAGTGCGACAGCGCGTACAGCACCAGGTTCACGCCGAAGGGATAGGACTTCGTCTGCGAGAAGCGCCCGAAGAGCTCACGCGACTCGCCTTCACGCTCCCAGCCGTCGGGATCTCCGTGCGGTCTTGGCACCACGGACGCGGGTGCGATTCTCGAGAGCCTCCGGGCCTCCATGACCTCCCGCCGCGGTCTCGGTGAAATCGTTGGCATGAAGCAGGCGGACCGGAAGGCCCAGAGCGTCACGTGACCGCCAGACTCTCACCGGCGCTCTCCAGCTCCGAAGAAGCTTCCCAAAGATTGCGGCCCGTGCCAGCTGTCGAGGGACCCAGGTGACGAACGGGACCGTGTTGGGGGACAGTCGCGTATCGTCCTTCCCCACAAGTGCCTGCGCTCTCTAGTACTTCGCCCGATTCAGAGCGGGAAGGAGCGAGCGCCAGCTTTCCAAACTCCGACCAAGCGTGAGCGGCCGCAGGGACCGCCCCCCTGGCGCCCCGGACTGGCGGGGCGTCACCGCTCAGTTCCGGTCGACCCAGTAGTTGGGCGCTTCCTTCGTGATCACGACGTCGTGGGCGTGGCCTTCCTTCTGCCCGGCGGCGGTGACGCGGATCATGCGCGCTCGCGTCCTGAGCTCGCTGACGCTGGCGCAGCCTGAGAGGCCCATGCCCGAGCGGAGACCGCCGGTGAGCTGGCCGATCACCTGGTGGACGCTTCCCTTGTGCGGGACCATGCCCTCGATGCCTTCCGGCACGAGCTTCGACAGCGGCTGTTCGTCGGACTGGAAGTAGCGGTCGGCGCTTCCCTTGGCCATCGCGGACAGCGATCCCATGCCCCGGTAGGCCTTGTAGCTGCGCCCCTGGTAGAGAATCGTCTCGCCGGGGCTTTCCTCGGTTCCGGCAAGCAGCGAGCCGACCATCACGCTGTGGGCGCCGCAGGCCAGCGCCTTGGTCAGGTCGCCGGAGAAGCGGATGCCGCCGTCGGCCACGATGGGCACTTCTCCGGCCTCGGAAGCGGCTTCGCGGATTGCCGTGACCTGGGGCATGCCTGCGCCGGTGACGACGCGGGTGGTGCAGATGCTGCCCGGTCCGATGCCGACCTTGATTCCGTCCGCGCCGCGTTCGACCAGCGCCCGCGCGCCTTCGGCGGTCGCCACGTTGCCGACCAGGAGCTGGGCATCGGGTAGCGCCTCGCGGATTCGGGCCAAAGCACCGAGCACGCCGCGGCTGTGCGCGTGCGAGGAGTCCACGACCAACACGTCGACCTGGGCCGCGGCCAGCGCCCGCGCCCGTTCCAGGTAGTCGCCGGCCGTGCCGACCGCCGCCGCCACCCGCAGGCGACCGAGGTCGTCCTTGCAGGCGATCGGGTACTCCATCATCTTCTGGATGTCCTTGACGGTGATCAGGCCCTTCAGGTTGCCGTCGTCGTCCACGACCAGCAGTTTCTCGATCCGGTGCTGGTGAAGCTGCGCCTTGGCCTGTTCCAGCGTCGTTCCCTGGGGAACCGTGACCAGGTTCTCGCGCGTCATCAGCTCGGATACGGGACGGCTGGTGTTCGTCTCGAACCGGAGGTCGCGGTTGGTCAGGATGCCCACCAGGTGCCCTTCGCGGTCGGTGACGGGAACGCCGGAGATCTTGAAGCGGGCCATCAGGTCGAGCGCCTCGTGGATGCGCTGCTCGGGCCGGATGGTGATCGGGTTGACGATCATCCCGGCCTCGGAGCGCTTGACCCGGTCGACTTCGGTGGCCTGGGCTTCGACGGAGAGGTTCTTGTGGATCACCCCGATGCCGCCTTCCTGGGCCAGGGCGATCGCCAGCTCGGCCTCGGTCACGGTGTCCATCGCGGCCGAGATCAGAGGGATGTTGAGCTCGATCCCGCGCGTGACGCGGGTGGCGAGGCGGACATCGGTCGGATGCACCTCCGACAGGCCCGGGGCCAGGAGGACATCGTCGAAGGTGAGGGCGAGCGCGGGGGTGTCACCCCCTGAATCCGACGTTTCCATGCCGAACGCTATCAACTGGCAAGCTGTGGCGCACCCGGTCCCGGCGCTTCGGGTGGGAGGTTTCTACACGGCAACGGGGGCGCCGCAGCACTTCTTGTACTTCTTGCCGGATCCGCAGGGGCAGGGGGCGTTGCGGCCGACCTTGGCCCGGGAGCGGACGACGGTACGCGGCTTCTGCGGGTGCGCCACAGC